>JAFGPV010000123.1 GCA_016936015.1 Pirellulales bacterium | reverse complement strand
GGGTAGTGGTCGGCGTAGATCAACGGGAGCATCACGTTCCGCAGGGCGGTGGCCCGCTGGAGAAGGTGGAACTGCTGGAAGACAAACCCGATCTTGTGGTTTCGCAAGTGGGATAGTTCGTCGTCTTCCAGGTTCACCATGTCGATGCCGTCGAGCCGATAGTGACCGGCGGTGGGCTTGTCGAGGCAACCCAGGATGTTCATCAGCGTCGATTTGCCCGTGCCCGACGCGCCCATGATGGCCACGTATTGGCCCGGCTCGATACGAAACGACACGTCCCGCAGCACGGGCGTCACCACGTCGCTGCTAGCGTAGGTCTTTTCAATGGCTTCCAGTTCAATCATTCCGTTGTTCCTTCGAGGAAAAGGGGACTGGCTCCATTTGTGCGAAGCACCCGAAGGGCCGCTTGCGGTAAACGGTGCCTGTCTCCTTTTCCGGGTTGGGGTTATTTTCCCGTCTTCGCGTCGGCCGGAGCCTCGGCAAGAAAGGTCTCTCCCTCTTCAAGGCCCGCGACGATCTCGATCCATGCTCCGTCCTTCCATCCGACCTTGACTTCGCGCGGCTGCGGTCCGCCGCCACTGACAACGTAGACCACATTCTTGCCACGTTCGCGTTTGACCGCCTTGACGGGCACGGCCAGCACGCCCTTCTTCTCGTCGAGAAAGATCGTCACACTGGCCGTCATGTCCGGCCGGAGCACTTCGTCTTCGTTGCCTTCGATTTCCACCACCACGTCGTAATAGACGACGTTTTCCAGCAAAATGGCCTTGGGATAGATCGCCACGACCTTGCCCGAGAACTCCCTGGCGGGAAACGCGTCGACGGTGAACACGGCCTTCTGGCCCGAGTGGACCTTGCCGATGTCCACTTCGTCGACCATGGCATCGACTTGCAGACGTTTCAAGTCGATGATCGTGACAAACGTGGGCGAGTTCAGCCCGGCGGCGACCGTCTCGCCCTCCTGCGTCGAGACCGACCCGATCACGCCCGAGATGGGCGCGGTCAGCGTGGCGTAGGACAACGTGGCCTTCGCGTATTTCAGTGCCGACTCGGCCCTGGCAAGTTCGGCGTTGGCCTGACGGAGTTGATCGACATATTCGGTCTTCGCCAGGTCGTAAGCCTTCTGGGCGGCAGTCAATTGGGCTTTGCCCATTTCGTGATTGGCCACCGCCACATCATAGTCCGTTCCCGAAATCGCCTGCTTGGGAAGCAACCTCGTGGCCCGTTTTCTTTCCTGTTCCGTCTGGGCGAGGCTGGCCTCCCAGCGCACTACGTCGGCCTTGGCCTTCGCGATCTGTAGAGGTGAAAGGGATTCGACGGCGGCGAGATTCGCCTTGGCCAACTCCAGTTCGGCCTGTCTTTGCCCAACGTTTGCTTGGAGGTCGGCCTTCTCCAATTCGGCAATGACCTGCCCCACCTGCACGGAATCGCCGATGTTCGCTCGGAGTTTTTCCACTTTACCCGAGATGCGAGCGCCCACGCGGACTTCTGCGCCGATTTCCGGTTTGACTGCGCCGGTGGCCAGGACGGAGGAGGTGAAGTCGCGTCGGACGACGCGGGCGGTGACCGCGGCCGGATCGGCCGTCTTGGCGGTTGTCGGGAACCATCCCTGCCAAACGGCGGCGCCGGTGCCCGACGCGACAACCAGGGCGGTGAGGAACAGGAGTCGCCGCCGTCGCCGGCTTTTACGGCGTTTCGCCAGGCGGGCCTCCATCGCCTCCGAGTCCGTCGAGTACCCGTCAAACCTCGGTCGACCCGGCTTGCGCGCAGGCGGCAGGTCGGTTGGTGCAGTCGTGGTGCGAGTCTGCGACTTGGCTTGGCTGTCCGCCATATGTGCTATTGCTCCCCTCCGCCCGTGCGAAGCGTTTGGCCGACCCCACCCTCCACGCCTCGTCCAGGCACCAAGAGCGGTCCGTGGCGGTCGCAGCCGGTCCGGTTGCGAAGCATCTCGAAAAGCCGCGATTGCTGTCGGGGCGTGAGAATCTCCTTTTCGGCGGTCAATTGCGAGATCACGAGTTCCTGGATCTTCCGCTGGCCCGCGAGAACGTCTTCCTGCGCGGCTTTCACGGCCGCCATGTCGGTGTCGGGGGTGGCGAGCAGGTCGATGATTTCGGATCGAAGGTCCGTCATTTGCCGGCAGATTTCGTCGGCCTCCGTCCGAAACGCCCGCAGGAGAGGCTCGATCCGGCTCCACTGCTCGGGCGTGACGTTCAATTCGCGGTGCAACGGGCACCAGATGGAGCTCCCGTCGCCAGGTGTACAACGATCCTGGTCGTAGTCCGTCCGTGCCGCCGCCAAGTGGACAAGCCACACGCCCACGAAGGCGACGTTCAGCGCCACCGATAGGATGAGTAGCAGGAGCTTTGCGTGCTTTCCCATGGTTAGTTTCCGTTGTGGTTCGAGGCCGTCGTGAGCGTCAGGTAGCCCTCGGCCAGTGAGCCGCCGGGAGCGTCGCTCAGGGAATCCAGGGCATAGGCCGCCAGCGGATCGGCCCGGCTCGTCTGCCGCACACCGGGGGCGTGGACGGACTGCCAAGTCTGCTGTCCGATCAGCACTCCCACGAGAAGTCCGGCGGCGAGCACGGCTGCCCGTGCAGCGTACTCGTCGAGCGGAACCGAAATCCATCGCCGGCCAACCCGTCGCCGCGAACTGGGCACCGGCCGACCAGCCAATCGTTGCCGAGCCGCCGCCATCAACTGATTGGCGAAACCCTCCGGCACACTGAGCGGTTCGGGGGCGTCTTCCAGAAGAGCCGCCAGCCGCTCCTGTTGCGCCCGATACGCCCGGCAATCCGGGCACTCGCTCAGATGGCCCTCGATCGACGCGCGCAGCCGAGGCGTGACCTCTTGCCGGGCAAAGCGATCGAGTCTTCTTCGGACGGTATTACAGCGCATGGTGCTTCCCTTTCAACAGAACAAACGCACGAAGCGGCCCAAACCCCCTCGGAATCTTTGGCTACTCTTCAAGGAATTGCCCCAGGCGACTTTCCAGGACCGTCCTCGCCCGGGCCAACAGGCGTTCTGCACCCTTGACGGTAGTGTCCAGGGCGATGGCAATCTCGCGGTAGCCAAGACCCTCGTAGTAGCGGAGGATCACCGCCATCTTCTGCGCCGGGGGCAACTCGTCGATTGCCTCGACCACGGCCGCCGCACGCTCGCCGAGGACGGCCGTGTCCTCGGGCAATGGCCCGTGCTCGGCAACGTCGGCAAGTTGTCCATGCCGCCGATGACGCTGCCTTCGGGAGAAATCAAAACATAATCGGGAGACAACCCGGTACAGATACGTTTGGAAGGCGGCGGTGGGCCGATAACGGTTGGCCGAATCGAGAATTCTAAGAAACGCCTCCTGGGCAACGTCCTCGGCATCCGCTACGTTGCCCAGGAAGCGATAGGCCGCATTCCAGGCCGAACGCTGGTGTCGTGCGACAAGCTGCCCAAAGGCGTCGAGGTCTCCCCCGGCCACGGCTGCCATCAGCACTTCGTCACTCAGCACGGGCATAATCGCAACATGGTCTTTCAAATCAGGACTTCTCGTTCCTCACGCATGGATGCTCTTTCTCCCCACCATGGCACTTCTCAACCTGCTCCGGCGGACATTCCTTGGGTTCGCCCTTCAACTGGTCCGGCCTCTGGCAGCCTTCTTTCTTCCGGCAGCAGCAACACATGATCGTGCTCCTTTCGTTTCTTGGCACTCCTGGTACTTCGGATCTAACAGTCGGTCAATCGCCTCTCGCCACGTGGCGAGAGTCTTTTCATTCAGCCTGTAATGGACAAAAAGCCCTCGCTTCTCGTCGACCACCAGCCCCGCGTCCCGCATGACGCGGAGGTGCTGCGAAACGGCAGCCTGCGTGACGTCCAACCGTGCGGCCAAGGCGTTCACGCACAAGTCGCGTTGCTTTAAAAGACAGACGATGCGCACTCGGGTGTCGACCGAGAGGACTTTCAGGATGCGTGCCAGTCCCTTGGGATCGTCCATCACCGCGGCCTCGACTATAATAGTATATGCGAATATACTAAATAATCTGCCTTGGGTCAAGGGGGAGCCACGGATTTTTTCCGCCGTGGTTGCCGGACGGAACTCGGATTTTTACGCCGGGCGGTTTGGAGAGTGGCGCCCATGCGTTGGTCATCGGCGGCGGCTCCAAGGCCGTCGGTTCGCAACCCGTGCCCAAACCCCCGACAATTCTGCTGCTGATCGCCGCAATAGGTTTTATGAAGGCGGCTTGAAAGAAGAAAAGATCCCGCGGCGGCCGCCGGCTATTGGTTGCTTCTAAAAGAGGGCGGAAAGCGGAGCGTTATTCCAGGGTGACGCGGCCCTTCAGGCGGATGTCGCGGGAGGAGGAGCCGACTTCCACGGTATACTCGCCGGGGGCGACCTTCCAGCCGTGGGTCTTGACGTCCCAATAGGAAAAGGCCCGGGGATCGAGCGTGACCCGGGCGTGGACGGTCTTGCCGGGGGCGATCGAGAGGCGGGCAAATCCTTTGAGTTGGCGGGGAGGCTGGGGCACGTCGGGCAGCGACGGCAGGCCGAGATAGACTTGGGCCACTTCCACGCCTCCAGGGCCGCTGTTGTTGACAACGTCGAACTCGACGGTCAATTGGGGTGCGGCCGTGCTGAGTTTGTCGGCGGAGAGTTTCAGGTAATCGCAAACAAAGTCGCTGTAGGACAGGCCGTGTCCAAAAGGATAGAGAGGCTCGATCTTCTGCCGGTCGAACCACCGGTAGCCGACCATGACGCCCTCGGAGTAGCGGGCCTCGCCGTTTACGCCGGGATATTGCTCCGGGGTGTGGGCGGGAAGATCGGCGGCGCGTTTCGGAAAGGTGATCGGAAGTTTGCCGGAGGGGTTGCAGTCGCCCAGCAGCACAGCGGGGACGACTTCGGCGTCCATCTGGCCCGGATACCATGCCTCGATGATCGCGGGGACTTTCTCCGCCCAGGGCATCAACACGGGGCCGCCCGTCTTGAGGACGACGACGGTCTTCGGATTGGCCACAGCCACCGCCTCGACCAGCGCGTCCTGCGATCCGGAGAGGGCGATTTTATGGTCGCGTCCTTCGGTCTGCCAGGCGTGCAGCATGACAATCGCGAGGTCGGACTCCCCGGCCACGTCCGCGGCGGTGGGGATATCGTCGCCGGGGATCAGCCGGACCTTGACGCCTTCGCCCAGACGCCGGCGCAGTCCTTCCACCGGACTGACGACTTTAATGATTGGGATGACGCGCGAGCTGCCGCCGCCGCCGATGGCGGCCTTGACGGCGCCGGGACCGATCAGCACCACGGTCTTTAACTGCTTTACGTCCAGAGGTAGCAATCCGCCCTCGTTACGCAACAGCACGACGCCTTTTTCGGCAATGTGCCGGGCGGTTTCGGCGTTTTTCTCGGCGGGGATGGGCTTGCGCTCGGGGGGATGATCCCAGACGCCGATCTCCATCATGGTGCGAAAGCGGCAGATGAGGTGTTCGTCGACGACGGACTCCGGAACCTCCCCGGACTGGACGGCGGCTTTGAGCGGTTTGCCCAGGTATTTGCCGGTGGGCATCTCGACGTCGAGGCCCGTCATGACCGTGGGGACTGTGCTGTGGACCGCGCGGAAGTCGGAGGAGACAAATCCGCGGAAGCCCCAGTCCTTGCGGAGGATTTGATCCAGCAAGACGTCGTTTTCGCAGCAGTAGACGCCGTTGACCTTGTTGTAGGCGCCCATGACGGAGGCGGCCTTTCCTTCTTTCACCGCGGCCTCGAAGGCGGGCAGGTAGATCTCGCGCATGGTCCGTTGGTCGACCACCACGTTGACGACAAAACGCTGCGCCTCCTGGTTGTTCAGCGCGTAGTGCTTGACGTTGGCAATCAGGCCCTGGCTCTGAATGCCCTGGACATTGGCCACCGTCAGCCGACTGACGAGGAAGGGGTCCTCGCCGTAGGCCTCGAAGGTGCGGCCGTTTTGCGGCACGCGGGCAATGTTGACGTCGGGGGCCTCGAAGAACGTATTGCCCAGATCGCCGGCCTCGCCGGCCGCGATGGCGCCGTAAGTTCGGGCCGCGTCCACGTCCCAGGTGGCCGCCAGGGCGATCGGGGCGGGCAGGGCGGTGGCCGGGCTTTCGTGTCCCGGTCCGGCGGGGCCGAAGCCCGCCGGTCCGTTGGTCACCAACAGGTCGGGAATGCCCAGCCGCGGCACGCCGATGACGATGCGGTAGGCTTTCTTGTTTGCGGTGCCGTGCATCTGCGATATCTTCTCGTCGAGCGTCATCCGAGAGACAAGCTCTCGCGCGCGGGCGTCTGCATCCTTGGACGCGTCGGCGGCATAAAGAGGAAAAAACACCGCGGCGAGGGAGGCGCAAAGAATCCCGCCGATTGCGGCGCGGCGCAGGAAACGGAAAATCAAAAAGCGAGAAGAATTCATCATCGGAAAAGGGGGTTAGAGGAACGAAGCAACCGTTGCGCCCTACGCCGGGGAAAACGCGAAAAGTCCGCAACGACCCAAACGCGGATAATAGAAAACCTGATCTCCTTGGACAGGAATGAGTTTAATGGGAGGAATCGTCAAGTCAAGGGGGCGGAGGGCGATTTCTGTACAATAGTCCATTCAATAACGTCCCACCTCTCATGGTAGAGGTTCGGACCCTAATCTTCTCCGGCCGCCACGTCGTGGTTGGAGAGAGGGAATTGTTTTTTCTTTTCAAGACCATGAATAGGGTTGTGGAAAGAAAACCGCAAACATATACTATATGTTATAGGATGTCGCCTGGGAACCCCTCGACTTTACTGCCCGGTGGAATACATTTTTTTGGGAGGATTATTCATGCGTTGTTTCACTGTCTTTTTCGTAAGTCTCTTGGGTCTTGCCTGCCCGGCATTTGCCGAAAGCCCCGCCGTCGCAGAACATCTTCGGTGCGAGTATCGGGTCGATCCGCTGGGGATTGACGTCGTTGGGCCGCGGCTGAGCTGGGAGATGCGGGATCAGCGGCGGGGGGCGAAACAGACGGCGTACCAGGTGCTGGTCGCCTCGACGCCGGAGAAACTGGCTGCCGGTCAGGGCGATCTCTGGAACAGCGGGAAGGTGGAGAGCAATGAAACCATGCAGATTGTGTACGAGGGGAAACCGCTTGGTTCCCGCGATTATGCCTGCTGGAAGGTGCGCCTTTGGGATCAAGACGGCCAAACCTCGGCTTGGAGCGCATCGGCGAAGTGGTCGATGGGGCTGCTGAAGAAGGCGGATTGGAACGGGGCCGAGTGGATCGCCTGCCCCTCGGAGACGCCCGTGATCTTGTCGCCGCACAATGGATACCACAGTCAGTTTGCTAAAACGGCGGATACGGAGAAATGGGCGGCGATCAATTTGGGGCAAGAACAAAAGATCGACGCCGTGCAGCTTTTCCCGGCCCGGCCGTATGACTTTTCGCCCGACACGCCCGGCTTCTTATTCCCGGTGCGTTTCAAGATCGAAGCGGCCAACAAGCCGAACTTCTCGGACGCCAAGACGGTGGTCGACAAGACGGACGCCGATTATCCCAACCCGGGCGAAAAGGCGCCGACGTTCCGTTTCGATCCGGTCGAGGCCAAATTGGTGCGCGTGACGGCTACGCGGTTGGGTCGGTTGGGAGATCATTTCGGTTTGGCCTTGGCCGAGGCGAAGGTTTTTTCGGGCGGCAAGAATGTGTCGGAGCAGGCCGGCGCGTACGCCAAGGATTCAATTGAGCAGGGGGGCTGGTCGATGGAAAAGCTGACCGACGGCCGGATCCGGGGCGAGCGGTCGCCGGAAGACGCGGCCGAGCGGCTGGCGTCGATCGTCCGCAAGGAATTCAAGGTCTCCGGCCCGATTCGACGAGCGGTCGTCTCGGTGACCGGCCTGGGACTGTACGAGTTGCACATCAACGGCCATAAGGTCGGCGATCACCTGTTGACGCCCGAGTGGACCCGGTATCAAAACCGCATTCAGTACCAGACCTACGACGTGACGGACCGGTTGAAGCAAGGGGAAAACACGGTCGGCGCGTACCTGGGCAACGGTTGGTGGCCTGCCTTGGCGGCCTGTGCTCCGCCCCGCGCCATAGACAATCCGCAGCCTTGCCTCCTGATGCGGCTTGACGTGGAGATGGAGGACGGCACGACACAGACGATCGTCAGCAACGATTCGTGGCAGGCGACGGACGAGTCGCCCATCGAAAAGTGCGGGATCTACGTCGGCGAGACGTATGACGCGACGAAAGAGTTGCCCGGCTGGGACGAGCCGGGTTTTGACGCGGCCGATTGGTCGGCCGTGAAGGTCTTGCCCTGCCCGGCCGGCAGCGAGGAGGCGAAGCTCGTCGCGCAGCCGAACGAGCCGATCCGCGTGGAGCAGGAGCTGTCGCCCGTGAAGATTACCGAGCCGAAGCCGGGCGTTTATGTCTTCGACATGGGCCAGAACATGGTCGGCTGGTGCCGGCTGAAGACCTCGGCCCCCAAGGGGACCAAAATCACCATGCGTCACGGCGAATTGCTCAACGACGACGGCACGGTCTATCAGGGAAATCTGGGACCTGCCGTCCAGACCGACGAATTCACCTGTCCGGGCGGAGAAGCGACCTACGAACCGCGGTTCACATACCACGGCTTCCGCTACGTCCAAGTGACCGGCTTGCCCCAGCCTCCGACCAAAGAGACCCTTACGGGCCGGGTGTTCCACTCGGACTCGCCGGAAGTCGGGACGTTTTCCTGCTCAAACCAACTGATCAACCAGATCAAGCACCTGATTGACTGGGTGCAGCGGGGCAACATGCACGGCGTTCCGACCGACTGTCCCCAACGGTCCGAGCGGTTGGGCTGGATGGGCGACATCCAGGCCTTCGGACAGACGGCCATTTTCAATCGCGACATGGCGGCCTTCTTTACGAAATGGATTCCCGACGTCCGCGATTCGCAGGCCGAGGACGGCCGGTACGCCGATTTCTCGCCGCACTTCAGCGACCCGAACAAGTCGTTCTCGGGCGTCCCGGCCTGGGGCGACGCCGGGGTGGTCGTTCCTTGGCGGATGTATCAGAACTATGCCGACAAGCGGATGCTCGAACAGCACTTCGACTCGGTCTGCCGGTGGATCGACTATATTCACGAAAAAAATCCGAACCTGCTGTGGCAGAAGAACCGCGGGAACGACTACAACGATTGGCTGCACGGCGACACGCTCGACCGGTTGGATTACCCCAAGGGGATCAGCGAGGTGCCGCGGGAAGTGTTCGCCACGGCCTTCTGGGCCGGCTCCACCGAGATGGCGGCCAAGATGGCGAAGGTGCTGGGCCGGACGGAAGAAGCGGAAAAATTCGGCCAACTGCACGAGGGAATCAAAAAGGCCTTCAATCGAGCGTTCGTCCAGCCCGACGGACACATCCAGGGCGACACCCAGGCCGGCTATGCGCTGGCTTTGTACTTCAATTTGTTGGATGATGCGATGCGCCCGAAGGCCGCCGCGCACCTGGTCGAAGCGATCCGGAAATTCAAGGACCATCCTTCGACCGGCATCCAGACGACGCATCGCTTGATGCTCGAACTTTCGCGCAACGGCCAACACGACGAAGCCTATCGGCTGATCAATCTGCGGACCGCCCCCTCCTGGGGATTCATGGTCGAGATGGATGCAACCACCATCTGGGAACGTTGGGACGGCTACGTGAAAGGCCGAGGCATTCATCGCTCCGGCATGAATTCCTTCAACCACTGGGCCTTCGGCGCGGTTGGCGAATGGATGTGGCGCGAACTGGCCGGCATCAATCCGGACGAGGCGCATCCCGGCTTCAAGCATTTTATCATCCGGCCGCGTCCGGTCGGCGATCTGAAATGGGTGAAATCGACCTACGACTCGATCCGCGGGCCGATCGTCAGCAATTGGAAGCGGGACGGCGGCGTCTTTTCGCTCGACGTCGAAGTGCCCGCCAACACCACGGCGACCGTCTACGTGCCCGCCCGGGACGCCGGCGCGGTGACGGAGGGTGGAGTCCCGGCCTCTCAGGCCGAGGGCGTGAAGTTCCTCCGCATGGAAGACGGCACGGCCGTCTTCGCGGTGGCCGCGGGCCGCTATACGTTTGCCGCCCCGGAAACGAAGTCGACCGAATAATAATCCGCCGGCATTCCTCACCGTAGGGTGCGTGTTACGCACCCTACGAGCACTTCTTGGAACGTTCATTATCCCAACGTCATCTATGCAAATAGGCAGCGGCGGATAAAATTGTCTTTTGGCTATTTCCGCCATTCGAAAGAGAAAAGGAAGCCGATTCTCCGCGGCTGATTGGGAGTTATTAAACCATCAGGAGATACCGCCATGAGCGCCGAAGATGAACTGTTGGCACGCGAATTGGGAAAGGTGGGGGCCCAGGGAGTCCAGATCGCCGGGAAAATCCTCCAGAATCCGGCCCTCAGCGCGGCCGGGAGCCTGGCAGGATTTTTCGGCCCGGATCTGGCCGCCCGGTATCTGCCGACTGAACGCTTCCAGATGGAACTGACGCTCCGCGCCGATCTGCGGACGGTGCTGACGAAATCGTGCTCCTTACTGGCCGACAAAGGGCGGATCGTCGATTCCGATCAACTGCGGACCTCTCCGTACCCGACCGTCTCCGGCGTGCTGGGATCGGGCTTCCTGAACATGAATCCCGTCGTCGTCTACGTGGAAGTCGTCCAGAGCGATGAGAATGCGTGCAAGGTGATCGTCACGGGGGCAGCCAAAGAGGGACTCATCAAACAAAGCTCGGCGAAAAAGGCCGTTTGCCGGCTGGCAGAGGAATTGAAGACGCTTGCGTGACGTAAGAATATTCCCTGGCACGACAGTAGGCCGGGGCCGAGGACGGCCCGGCTTACTTCATCCTTTATCCCTCATCCTTCCTCCCTCCGCATTCCCCCTTCCCTTTGACAATATTATTAGGGTATCATCGGTTGCATGAATGCTGCTGGAAAAGACGTGGAAAACTCCATGGATCCCCCCGCCGAGGTGCTGATCGTCGATAACGATCAGGCCCATGCCGAGACCGTGGCCGAGAGCCTCCAGCGGACCGGGCTGCGGTGCCAGGTGGCGGCCTCGGGCAAGGAGGGGGCAAAACTGGTCGAGAACCATCCCTTCGACGTGGTGATTACCGACCTGGTGATGCACGACGTCGACGGGCTGGGGATTCTGGAGCGGACCAAAGAGGCGCAGCCCGACGCCGAGGTGATCCTCGTGACCGGGCACGGCACGATCCCCTCGGCCGTCGAGGCGATGCAGAAGGGGGCGTTCAATTATTTGCTGAAGCCGCTCGATCTGACCCAGCTCCGCACACTGGCCCGGAAGGCGGCCGAGTCGGCCCGGCTGCGGCGGACCAACCTCGAACTGCACCGCCGGCTGGACGAGAAATTCGGCTTCGAGGGCGTCGTGGGCGACAGCCCGCAGATGCGGGAGGTCATCGAAAAACTCAAACGTGTCGCCCCGACCAACGCCGGTGTGTTGATCCAGGGCGAGACCGGCACCGGCAAGGAGCTGGTCGCGCAGTCCATCCACCAGAACAGCCCGCGGAAGAACAAGCCCTTCGTGGCCCTGAACTGCGCCGCCTTGAGCGAGAATATCCTGGAGAGTGAGTTGTTCGGGCACGTGAAAGGGGCGTTCACCGACGCCTCGACCGACCGGGTGGGCAAGTTCGAGTACGCCCACGGCGGGACGATGTTCCTCGACGAGGTGGGCGACATGCCGCTGCCCACCCAGATCAAGCTGCTGCGGGTCATCGAGAACGGCGAGATCACCCGGGTCGGCTCGAACCAGCCGATCCAGGTCAACGTCCGCATTCTCTCGGCCACCAACTGCAACTTGGAAGAAGCGATTCAGCAGGGCACGTTCCGCAACGAATTGTACCATCGACTGAAGGTGGTCACCGTCCGCCTGCCGACGCTCCGCCAGCGGAGCCAAGACATCCCGATCCTGATCGACTACTTCATCAAGCAGTTCACCGGCGCCCACGGCAAGCAGATCAAGGGCGTCTCACCGGCGGCCCGGCGGCGGCTGCTGACGTTCGACTGGCCGGGCAACGTCCGGCAGTTGCGCAACGTGGTCGAGAGCATGGTGGTGGTCGATTACGACGGCCTGCTGGACGTGGACGACCTGCCCGAGGAACTGGCCGGCTCCGTCACCCCGCCCGGCGAACCCGCCGCGGCCTCGCTCTCCGCCCTGGTCGGCAAGCCGCTGGACGACCTGGAAAAGCTGTTCCTCGCCGAGACTCTCCGCCAGACCGCCGGCAACCGCGAAGAAGCCGCCAAAATGCTGGGCATCGGCGAACGGACGCTGTATCGGAAGATTAAAGAGTATAATTTGTAAAGGACCATTTGACCGGGAACAAAGAATAACGATAGAAGGAAGATTTAGGAGTGCAGCCATGGCCTGGGAATACAGTCAAAAAACGGTGCGGCTTTTTATGGATGCGGTGCACGGGAAGCCGGGGACGCACGTCGGGGAGATCGAGGATCCGGACGGGATCGGGGAGTACGGGTCGGCCGCCTGCGGCGACGCCCTGCGGTTTACCTTCCGCGTCCGGCGGCATCCGACCGATCCGACGCAGGACGTGATCACCGAGGCGCGGTACCTGACGTTCGGCTGCACCTCGGCCATCGCCGCCTCCGAGGCGCTGTGCATCCTCATCGAGCAGAAGGAGCTGACGCCCATCGAAGCCCTGAAGATCACCAACCAGGACATTGTCGATTTCCTCGAGGGCCTGCCGAAACAGAAAATCCACTGCTCGGTGATGGGGGCCGAGGCGCTCGAGGCGGCGGTGTACAACTGGGCCCAGCGGCGGGGCGTTGATCTCCGCCGCCTGGGCGTCGACCTGCACGACGACGAACAGGACGAAGGACGGATCGTCTGCAAGTGCTTTTCGCTGACCGAACCGTTCATCCGACGGAAGATCAAGGAACTGAACCTCCGGACAATCCCCGAGATCACCGACGCCATCAAGGCGGGCGGGGCGTGCATGTCGTGCCACCACGTCCCCGGCGGACTCCAGGACCTGCTGGACGAGGCCTGGGGGAAGAAGGAGGACCTGCTGAAAATCCTGCCCACCCCCGTGCCGCTCGAGCCGGTCCCCGTCAAAGCAACTCCCAAGGACGAGAGCGCCCTTTCGCCCTATCAATTCAGCAAAAAGGTGGAGAGCGTGATCGACGAGAACGTCCGGCCGATACTCCGGAAGGACGGCGGCGACGTGGAAATCATCGACATCAAGGACACGCTGATTTACTGCCGGCTTTCGGGGGCCTGCCAGGAATGCGTCGGCGCGGCCCAGACGCTGCGGATGCTGGTGGAACGGACGCTCAAGGACCTGGTCGACGAGCGGATCCGGGTGATCCGGGTATAACCATGAAAACGATTTACGCCGACAACAACGCCACCACGCAAGTCGCCCCGGAAGTGGTCGAGGCGATGGCGCCGTTCTTTGCGGAGAACTACTACAATCCCAGCTCGATGTACGAACCCGCCCGGCAGGCCGCCAAGGCGATGACGGACGCCCGCTGGGCGATCGCCCGGCACTTCGGGATCACCGATCCGGAGCAGATCCTGTTTACCTCCTGCGCGACGGAAAGCAACAATCTGGCCCTGTTCGGGGCCGCCAGGGCCAGGCCGAACCGCCGGCACGTCGTCACCACCGCCGTCGAGCACCCCGCCGTGTTGGAGGTCTGCAGGGAACTGGGACGCAGCGGCTACGAGGTCACGTTTCTGGGCGTCGACGGCGACGGCAATCTCGACATCCGGGAATTCATCCGCGCCCTGCGTCCCGACACGCTGCTGGTCAGCATCATGCACGCCAACAACGAGACGGGCGTGATCTTTCCCGTCGAGCAGCTTGCGCGGATCACGAAGGAGACCGACCCGGCCATCCTGTTCCACACCGACGCAACGCAGACGGTCGGCAAGCTCCCGATCCGCCTACGGGAGGAGTTCCGCAGCGTGGACTTGCTCTCGTTTTCCGGCCACAAGTTCCACGCCCCAAAGGGGATCGGCGGACTGTACCTGAAAAAGGGAACCCCCTGCCGGCCGCTACTGATCGGCGGTCACCAGGAAGAAGGCCGGCGCGGCGGCACCGAAAACGTGGCCTTCATTGTGGGGATGGCCAAGGCCCTGCAACTGGCCGAGGAAAACTTCCAAGACGAGGATACCCGGGTCCGCGACCTGCGCGACAAGCTGGAAAAGACCGTCGAGGAGCGGATTCCCCACGTGCAGGTCAACGGCAAGGGAGCGCCCCGGACGCCCAACACGCTGAACGTCTCGTGCCACGGCGTGGAAGGCGAGTCGATGCTCATGCAACTGATGTCCGACTACGGCATCTGCGCCTCCAGCGGCTCGGCCTGCACCACCGGCTCGCTGGAGCCTTCCCACGTCCTCCGCGCGATGCAGGTCCCCTTCACCGCCGTCCACGGTTCGGTCCGCTTCAGCCTCAGCCGCTACAACACCGCGGCGGACGTGGACCGGATCATCGAGGCGTTTCCGAAGATCGTCGCCAACCTGCGGAAATCGTCGCCGTATTGGGACCAGGAAAGGAATGAGCCGCGGCTTGAGCATGTCGATTCGGTTCGTTGAGATCTGAAATGTGAATTGGGCACTCATTGAGTCCTGCATGGCCAATGAACCGTTCCACGGCCAAAAGACCAGCAAACTCGGCTGGAACAGCCGTGTTTGCGGTTGAACCACGATCATTGGCTGCATCGGAATCAATAATTCTCCAGTCTCGCTCGCGTCGCAATCATGGAACCGTTTTACGAGGCGTCGGACTCGTCAATTCCGCAATCGGCACTAGCCCAAGTTACGGAGTTGCGCTGACAGGCTCGTTGATAGCAAAGGACTTACGTTCATTTTTAGGCCAAAGTCTTCACTACATTT
>JAFGPV010000122.1 GCA_016936015.1 Pirellulales bacterium | reverse complement strand
TGCTCGGCTTTCAATTTTTGCCCGAAAGAAGATGCTCCAAAATAAAAAATGCGGAAAAATCGAAATTTGCTGTACAACACTCTCCCCAAAAGAAAGGAAAAGACCCCAAACCGGGGAGCCTCCCGTGCATTTTTCGGCTTTTGATGACCAACTCCCCCTGCCGCTGATTTTCGATCAGTGTCGATCAGCGGAGTTGAGTGTTCCCTTGCAGTCTGAAGTGAGGAACACTGCTTACCGCTCATCTCCACGAATGGAAACTGCTTCCGCCGCGAATCGCCTGTGGAACATATCCGTTGACCAAAATCACGTCGGAATTCCGCCCGTTTCGTCCTATTGTGTTTTTGGTGCTTCCCATTTTTTGCACCGTCCCACACACCCGTTTCAGCATACCCCTGGCGCACCTCAGGAATTTTTGTGTTTTACAATTCGCGGAAGACACGGCAAAACACGGTTTAATAGACCCCACATTGTGCAACAATTCGAAAAACAGGCGATTGATGCAAAGTGCCTTTCGCCGACTCCCAAAAACACCGTAAAAACACGGCTCTCTCGAACCGCGAAGAAATGTGAAATTATTCCCCGGGAAGGAAAAAACATGGCGCGTCGTACAGGTGGAAGGTCAACACGTCTTCGTCTGCCAACGACGATGGAGATTTTATTGCGGAGAGCGGTCGTGGAGTGTAAAAAAACTAATCGCAGCCCCGCCACAATGCTTTCACTTGGTCTTCTCCGGTTTCGGTCTTGCTTGCAGCCATTTGGCGCGCAACAGTTGGCCGGCGGCGTCGAGGGTGCCGGGGGGATTGGATTGGTAGAGGAGGACGGCACTTTCGATGTCGCCCTGGGCCTCCATCGAGCGGGCGTAGTTGTAGCGGGCGCCGTAGGCCCAGATGCCCGTAGGCCAGATTTCCAGCGTGCGGGTGTAGAGATAGTCGATCGCCGCGGGGAAGTTGCCGCGCTGGTAGGCCACCAGGCCCAACCAATAGGTCGCGCATTGTTTGCCCTGGTCGATGAATCCCATCCGGATTTGGGCCTCCGCTTCGGCGAGCTGGCGGAGTTTCGCCTCGAGGCGCTGGGCCTCCGCTTCGTCGAGGTCTTTCCGCCCCTTCATTCCCTGCTCGACCATACCGTTGACGATCGCCTCGCGCATGACGGCCATCTCTTGCTGCGAGGGCCGGGCGAGGAGATAGTCCATCATGGCGCCGGGATCTCCGGTCAATTGCCCTTTCAGATGGAGAATGCGGCCTTTATACAAGGGCACTTCCACGAACCGTTCGCCGGAGAGGCTCGGTTCCTGGCCGCCGGTTTCCAGCCCCGGCACGCCCCCTTCCTTGGGAATCACCGCGTAGGGGAGCGCGTAAAACGGCAGGAACGAAAGCAGCCGGCCCTGCAGCAGCGGCGCAGACAGCGTGGACCTGGCCTGGATCGTCTCGTAAGGGAGGAGCCAGAGCTGCGCGTCGGTCACGCCCGAGGCTTGCTTCCACTCGGCAAACTCGGCGGAGGGCGAGACGCTCAGTACGAGCTTCTGCCCGCCGGTGAAGTACGGTTCGAGCAGCTTCATCCGCAGTTCCAGATAGGCGGGCGATGCCTCGACACACGCCGTCACGTCCTTGACGTCCGCCGCCTGAAACGGATACGGATGGGCCGGATCGTCGTTCATCCGCTTAAGGATCGCGGGATCATCCTGCGCCTGTTCCAGCGTGGCGGGGGCAAGGGCCAATTGCCCCTGGGCGTCGAATTTCACGCCGTCCGGTTCGGGGATCGGCAGGCCCCACAGGGGATCGAAAAGATAGACTTTTTCTCCGATTCGCACACCCACGCACCACGGACGAAGGCGCGGCCTCGATGTCCCAATAGTCCCCTCTCCCTTTGGGAGAGGGTTAGGGTGAGGGCTGTTTTCTGCCGAGTCAGCCCTCACCCCCGGCCCCTCTCCCAAAGGGAGAGGGGAGTCCGTTGCCGCCGGTTGCCGCACGGCCAGCACGGCGGCGTCGATTCCCTGCTGCCGGGCCATCAGGATGAACACCCAGGCCCGCTGCCAGACGGTCCCGCGGCCGAAAAACAGCGTCTCCCAGGGAAACTGCGGAACCGAGTCTTCCTCCTCCGGTTCGAGTTGGACGTTGCGGACGACCCAATCGAAGAGGTTTTCGGCCCGGATCAGTTCGTCGAGCTTCCCGCCGCAGGCCATGGCGGAGGCGTCGCGCATCAGGACGGCCTCTTGCAGGGCGAAGCCGTCGAAGGGGACAAAGTGCATCTTGTCGAGTTGCTCGACCAAGGGGAGCTTCCGCAGCGGCGCGGGCAGGGCCGAGACGGCCGGATCGACGGTCACACCGGCCGGCGGGGTTTGGGCATGGAGCCAGCTATTCAGACGATCGACGATCTGCCGCAGCATCGGCGGCTGGGGCCACGCCGCCGTCAGCCGATCCTGTTTCTCCACACCGTCCGGCTGCATAACTTCCCGTGTCCGTTGGAGAATCCGCTCCATCATCTCTCCCGAGTGGAATTCCTCCAATCGTTCCAGGTTTTTTATCGCATATTGCAACAACTCCTGCTGCCGTTTTCCTCCCTCGGTCCTCGGGAAGGAGGCGTTCGACGGGGCGGGGAGTTCCGTAGTCTCACGGCAACCCTCGCAACCGGCCAGCAACAGCAAACCCAGAGCGGCAATGGCGTATCGCATGATTGTTCCTTTTTTCTTTATAGTCCCATTTTCTCCACCACGGCCCGCAACGCCAGCAGGCGTTTCAATAAACCGGCGAATTCGTCCAGGGGGATCATGTTCGGACCGTCGCTGGGGGCGCGGTCGGGATCGGGATGGGTCTCGAAGAACAGTCCATCGGCGCCGACGGCCACGGCGGCCCGGGCCAACGGCTCGACCATCGCCCGGTTCCCGCCGGTGGCGGCGCCCAGGCCGCCCGGCTCCTGCACGCTGTGCGTGGCGTCGAAAAGTACGGGCACGCCGAGGGCCTGCATCTGCGGGATCGCGCGGAAGTCGTTGACCAACCGGCCGTAGCCGAAAAAGGTCCCCCGCTCGCCCAGCAGGACGTTCCGGCAGCCGCCGGACTCGAGCTTGTCGATGACGTGCCGCATGGCGCCGGGGGCGAGGAACTGGCCTTTCTTGACGTGCACGGCCCGGCCCGTCGCCGCGGCGGCCAGCAGGAGATCGGTCTGCCGGGCGAGAAAGGCGGGGATTTGCAACAAGGGGCAGACCCTTCCCGCCACGGCCGCCTGCGCCGGCTCGTGGATGTCGGTCGTCGCCGGCAGGCCGGTCTCGGCCGTCACAGCCGCCAGGATCTCCAGCCCCCGTTCCAAGCCCGGTCCGCGATACGCCGTCGCGCTCGTCCGGTTGGCCTTGTCGAACGAGGCCTTGAAGACCAACTGCAATTCCAACGTCTCCGCGACGGCCTTCAGCCGCCGGGCGATCGCCAGCGTCCCGGCCTCGTCCTCGATGACGCACGGCCCGGCGATCACCAAAAGCGGCGCGCCTCGGCCGCAGCGGTACGGTCCAATCGTGGCGGGATTTTCGGGCATTTTTTAAAGGGATTAGGGAATGGCGAGCCGGGTCGTCCTCGGCCCCGGCAAGATGTTGATCGTAGGTCATGCTTTAGCATAACAAAATAGCGATTGTTATGCTAAAGCATAACCTCCTTGCTAATCTCTTCTTCCGATACCAGCATCGTCAACCGCCCGGGGAGGATTTCGATCTCCAAGGGCAGAAACCCGCCCGGATCACCGTCGAGCTGGTAGGAGACGGCCACATCGGAGGCGATCCGCACCCGGCGGACGCGGCGGGTGGTCCAATTCCGCAGCCGCTGGTGCTGCTGGAAGATCATCGCCGTCAGGTAGCCGAAGCCACGGAGCCGCGATCCGCGGCGGAAACCGCAGAGATCTAACTGTGCGTCCCGGCCGTCGGCGTGCGGGGCAAATTGCGTATACCAACCATAACAGGATAAATTGAAAACCGAAACCCAGCAGAGAGTTAAATCGGGTGCGGCGGTCCCCTCGGCGGCATTTTCATCCACAGAGATCCGCAGTTCCGGATATTGATAATTACGCAGGGCATCCCAAATGGGTTTCGGGTAGTGACGCCACGACATGTGCCCGCTTCGCCAGTCGTGGAGCACCCGGACCACTTCTGCATCCAGACCGCAACTGGCCATCAGGAGAAAAATTCGTCCATTGGCCCGGCCGGCGTCCCAATGCTGGAGCCGGCCATCGGCAATCATCCGGCCGAGTTGCTCGGGATCGCCGGGGATTTTCAGATACCGTGCCAGGAGGTTGCTGTTGCCGGCGGGCAGGAGCGTCAGGGGGACGCCCTGGCCGGTCCGATTGACCAGCTCCGCCGCGGTTCCGTCGCCGCCGACGCCCACCAGCACGCGGAGTATCCCCGACTGCTGTAACTCTACGGCCCGCCGCGTGGCGTCGGTCAAATCGGTATGGACCTCCGGAATTAATCCCCGTCGGCGGAGTGAGGCCGCCAGGCGCTCGACCCGATCCTCCGAGGAGCGTGCCCCGGCCTTTGGATTCCGCAAGATCACTACCCGCTGACCTTTGGCAGATGACATGGCATTGAGAATACAAGGGCTTCATACCAGTTTTTCAAACGTCCACTCTATCGGCGTCATCGGGCAGCGAAAACACACTCCCCCCATCAGTATTATGCGATATGGATATTCCTCAGCTTTGAGCGGAAAAAATGGCGAGTTGTATCGAAATAATACACAGTCGATCTGGCGATTTGTCGCCAGCAACATTGTGCGGCAAAAAAACAGGATTCTTAAGTTGTTATTTTCCAGGATGTTACGATAACAATACAACTAACGTCTTTAACATTCAAAGTTTTGGCACGGAAATAGCTCCACAAAATCGTGTGCGAATGACCTTTCGCACATACATTAAGACTGGCCCGTGGGGCCTCTGACGAAGATCCCGATCCGCGGTTCCCTTGCCCTTACCGCGGGTCATGCCACTGTGGTTGTGGCACGTCAGAGGCCCCTATTTTTTTGCCTTTCCGCCAGTGGGGCCTAGATTTAAGAAGAAATAACCGTTGAAAAGCCGCGACCAGTGGTCGCGGTTTCCAAGGCAACGCCCGGGAGTTGACAACATGTCCGAAGAAAAAAAACCATCCCTTGCCGAGCATGAGACTGATGCCGAAGAGCCTTCGAATTCGGAAGGGAAGAAGACCTTTCAATTTTTTAAAGGAAAATGGTTCTTCCAGACAGTCGTTGGCCTGATCGTCCTGTCGGTCGTCGTACAGGCGGGCGGATGGCTTTATTACTACCTGACTTCTCCGAATCAGGCGCAGCAGGGTCCGGAGATCGGGCTGGGCCAATACCAGTTTCGGGACGCTCCGCCGGCCGGCGGACGGATTACCAAAGCCCAGTTTGCGCTTCATGTTACGTTGCTCAAGGGCCTCGAAAAAAGCGGCCGGGAGGCCCTGGCGGACCACAAATACCGGGTCCAACAGGACGTGGAACAACTTCTGCGGACGGTCCATAGCGGGGATTTTGAGGACCCGGCCCTGGACGGCCTGAAGCTCCAGATCCGCGAGAAGGTCGATAAGGCCGTCGGCACCCGCGTGGTCTCCGACGTGATCATCACCGACCTGAAATTGACCCTGGCCAGTCCGCCCGACCATCCGCCGGTGGCCGATCACACCACAATCCCCGTCACTCCGGTCCCCCTGGAAACCGGGCATATCAATTAGGCCCACTGATTATTATATTAGGGCAGGTTGCCAATTTGCCTCGCCCCCCTCTACTGGGCATGGCATTTCGCCCATTGACCCCTCTCATAAATTCTTTTAAGCTAGTAGGTTTTGAGATTATAAACTCGAAAAAGGCACGTGAGGAGGAAAACCTCTTCCGCGTCGAGGGGGGGATTGTCTGCCAGCGTAGCTTCAATTGGCAGAGCACCGCATTCGTAATGCGGGGGTTGTGGGTTCGACTCCCACCGCTGGCTCTGAAGAGAGATCAGGAACCAGGGATCAGAGGTCAGAGAAAATGCTATGGATATAATCTTAACCTTTGTCCCGCGATCCCTGTCCTCTGACCCCTGATCCCTGACCCCTGAATGGAGCCTTATATGCCCCTGGTTCAACCTGTTACTGATTTTGACATGAAGCGGGTGGTCCTGCAGAACGACACCTTCGGGCCGCGGGAGGTGCGGCAGATGCAGGAGGCCATCGCCCGGGACTTCAGCCAATACCAGACTTTGCGCGACGCGGTCGGCGAGTTGCAAACCAAGGAGGAGCAGACGCCGGCCAGCAACGCCCGGCTGGGCGTGTGTTTGTTCCTGTTGGGCCGGTACCACCGGTCGATCGAGGTGCTCCGCCAGGCCGACGGCGGCGCGCTAGCGTATTATTACCTGGGCAAGGCGCTCTTCGCCCGGGAAGAGTACGAGGCGGCGGCGGAGGCGTATCAAAACGCGGAAAAGGCCGGATACGAGGCGGGGCTGTGTGCATTGGCCCGGGCCGAGGCGCTCCGCTACGCCAACCGGCCGCAGGAGGCCCTGCAATTGCTGGACCAGCTTTCGGGGGCCATCGAGCAGACGGCTGAATATCTGGCCCAACGCGCCGCCACGGTGGCCGTCCTCGGGGGCAATCCCCTGGAGGTCATCGCCTTGTACGAGCGGGCGGTGGAGGCGGACCACAACCACTCCGGGGCCCTGTTCGGGCTGGCCCTGGTCAACGACCGGCACGGCAACGACAACGAGGCCTTGGAGTTGTACAAGCGCGCGGTGGGGCGGTTTCCGCCGCACGTCGGCTCGCTGTTGAACCTCGGCCTGCTTTACGAGGACCGGGAACAATACGACAAAGCGGCCCAGTGCTACAAACGGATCCTGGACATCTATCCCGACCATCAGCGGGCCGCCCTGTTCTATAAGGACACCGAGGCCTCGCACGAGCAATACTACGATGAGGACGCGGCGAAAAAACGCGACCGCATGAGCCAAGTGCTCGGCATTCCCGTCAGCGATTTCGAACTGTCGGTCCGCAGCCGCAATTGCCTGCAAAAGATGGGGATCAACACCCTGGGCGATCTCTGCAAGTGCACGGAGATGGACCTGCTGGCCAGCAAGAACTTCGGCGAAACGAGCCTCTCCGAGATCAAGGATATGCTGGCCTCCAAGGGCCTGCGGCTGGGACTGCTGGCCGTCGACAAGCACGTCCCCGAAATCTTCGAGCCGGCGGCACTGACGGCCGACGAGCAGGCCCTGCTGGCCAAGCCGATCGCCGAACTGAATCTCTCGGTTCGGGCCCGCAAGTGCATGATCCGTTTGGGCATTACGGTCATCAGCGAACTGATCCGCCGGACCGGCGACGACCTGCTGGAGTGCAAAAACTTCGGCGTGACCAGCCTCAACGAAGTCCGCGAGAAACTGGCGCAGCTTGGTCTGAAACTCCGGGGAGAATGATAGATAAGAGATCATAGGAAAAAGCCGCTTGCGGCTTAGCAATGACGAATGTCAAAATCCGAATGACGAAAGAATGCCGAATGACAAACGGCCTTCTTTCATCCCTCATCGTTCCCCCATGTTTTCCTCTTTTTCCTTCCGCCTTCATCACGTTGCCGCCGGAAGTACTGCGCGGCGTTCTACGTTTTCGACGCCGCACGGGCCGGTGGAACTGCCCGGCTTCATGCCGGTCGGCACGCAGGGGACCGTCAAGGGCCTGGAGGTCGAAATGCTCCGCACCACCGGGGCGGAGATGATCTTGGCCAACGCCTACCACATGTCGCTGCGGCCGGGTGCGGACGTGGTGGCCGACTTGGGCGGCCTGCACCGCTTCACGGGCTGGCCGGGGCCGATCCTGACCGACAGCGGCGGATTCCAACTCTTCAGCCTTGCCGAGCGGACGAAAGTTACCGAGGAGGAGGTGCTCTTCCGCTCGCACGTCGACGGCCGGCTGGTGCACCTCTCGCCCGAACGGGCCATCGAAATCCAAGAGGCCCTCGGCAGCGACGTGGCAATGGTCCTGGACCACGTCGTGGGACTGCCGAACACGGCGGACGCCGTCCACGACGCCGCCGAGCGGACCGTCCGCTGGGCGAGGCGCTGCCGAACGGCTGCGCGGAGGACCGACCAGACGCTGTTTGCCATCGTACAGGGCGGTTTGGATCCGGAGCTGCGGGCCGAAAACGCCCGGCAGCTCCGGGAAATGGATTTCGGCGGCTATGCCGTCGGCGGCTTGAGCGTGGGCGAAACACCGGAGGAAATGTATCGCGTTCTCGACGCCGCGTGTCCCGAGCTGCCGGCCGAGAAACCGCGTTACCTGATGGGCGTCGGCCGGCCTGAGGATCTGCTGGAGGCCGTCCGCCGCGGGATCGACCTGTTTGACTGCGTCCTGCCGACCCGCAATGGAAGGAACGCGATGGCCTTTACCGACGCCGGCCGTCTGCGGCTGCGGAACCGGAAGTATGAACGTGACGACGCCCCCTTGGAGGCCGGCTGTCCCTGTCCCGCCTGCCGCCGCAGCCGGGGATATCTCCGCCACCTCTTCCAGGCCCGGGAAATGCTCGGACCGATCCTCCTGACGCTCCACAACCTGACGTATTATCAACGCCTGCTGGCGGCCGCGCGCGGCGCGATCGAAACCGACCGGTTCGAGGATTTTTATCGGCGGAAGCGGAAAGGCTGGTCGGAATTGAACGATGAAGGATCGGAAGTTTAGCCCCGGCACTTGTGCCGGGCGTCTTGCGTTTTCCTGTGTACGCCCGGCACAAGTGCCGGGGCTAAACAATTTCGATCTTCTATGTTTCGATTGAGGAGCATGGACGGCACACGGAGTATGCCCGCTACTTTCGATGGAAGAGCCAGCGGAAGGGCAACAGCAGCAGGGCCATGAGGGGAAAACAGCACAACAGGACCAGGGGGACGATCCAGCCCAGGCCGAAAACGCCCTGGACGTAATTCCAAACGGCGTCCCAGGCGAGGATCGTGTAGAGGGTGGCCAGGCAGAGGAAGGGACCGAAGGGGATCTCCCGTTGGCGGAAGAAGAGCAGCCGGAACAGTCCGACGACCAGCGCGGCGAAGGGGGAGAGGAAAAAAATCACCACCGCGGCCTGCCAGCCGAGGAAGCTGCCGATCATGGCCAACAGTGTGACGTCGCCGAAGCCCATCGCCTCGCGCCGCAGCACGGCGCCGCAGACGATGCGGACGGCCCAGACGACGGCCCCCCCCGCCGCCATGCCGATCAGCGCGGAGAGGAGTCCTTGCCAGGCGTCGCTCCCGACCCGCCAGCAGCCGAATATCGCCAGGCCGCCCAGTCCGGCCAGCGCGGCGATCCAGCGGGAGTAGCGTTCGCGGCCGATCCGGGCCAGGCACAATTGCACGGCCCGACGGACGCCGTGCCGGCGATACCAAGTCCGCGGCAGCAGGGCGACGCACGCCGCCAGAAAACATCCGAGTCCCATCGCCAACGGAACGGCATGGGGCGGATTGAGGATCGGCGGCCAGGCGTTCGGCGAGGCGAGATGAATGAAAAACACGGCAAGCAAATTATTGGGTAGAGGAAACACGTCCGGCAAGAGCGACTGCGGAAAAAGACCCGCCAGGAGCAGGCCGCAGAGCGTCCCGGTGACGGTGATCGCGTCAGGAATGACGGTCTCGTCGGCGTCGATCAGCGAGGCGGCCGTCATCCAGAAAATCAAGATCACGTGGGCGGCAAATTGCAGGTGCAGCGCCAGGAGAATGTCCGGCGGAAACGGCCGGGGAAAGGACGCCGGCAGCAGCCCGCCGGAAATCTCGTAGCGGTACAGCGCCGCGCAGCCGATGCCCAGCAGGAGTTCGACCATAAGGGGACGGATCCAGAACGTCGGGCCGTGCAGGAATTCTTCCCGCCGCAGCGCGAGCCACCCGAAGATCGGCAAGCGGTCGAACCAGCGGCGCGTCGGGACCTGCGGCGACGGGGCCAGCCAAGGCCCGATCGGCCGCGCCGCAAACCGTTGCCCGTAGACCAGCGCGTTGACCGCCGCACCGAGGATCGCCCCGACGCCGAAGAGCAGCGCCAGTCGTAATGTCATCGGAATGGGAAGGACGATGAAGTGCACTACAAAATCCCTTTGAGTTGTCGAAGGATCTCATCGGCTAACTGTTCGGGCGGGCGGTTTTCGGTATCGACCGTCAGGTCGGCGGTTTGCCGGTAAATGGGTTCACGGACCGCCAACAGATGCGAGATTTCTTCTAAAGGACCGCGATCAGTGAGACTGGGGCGGCGCCCGGCGGTCGTGGCGTCGGCGGTCATCCGCCGATGAATGGTTTCGGGCCGGGCCGTCAGCCAGACGACTTTCCCGGCCGCCCGCAGGGCGGCGCGGTTTTCTTCGCGCAAGGGCGCCCCGCCGCCGGCCGCCAGGACCAGCCGGTCGCGGCGGCACAGCGCGGCGATCACTTCCGACTCCCGGTCGCGGAAGGCCGGCTCCCCCTCTTCGGCAAAGATCCGCGCGATGCTCTTGCCCGCTCCGCGCTCGATCTCCACATCGGCGTCGATCCACTCCCAATCCAATCGCTCGGCCAGCAGCCGGGCCAGTGTGGTTTTTCCCGTGGCGCGGTAACCGATCAGCGTGAGAATCATTTTTTGTCGGTCGATCGTCGAGGGTCGAGGGTCAAGGGTCGGCTTCGACAATCGACCTTCGACCAACTAGTATTTGGCGGGGCCGATGGCGCGGCGGATGGTCTCGCGCATCAGATCGGCGGGGCCGTCTTGGCCGGAAAACAACTTGAATTGCAGGCAGGCCTGGCGGACGAACATCTCCACGCCGGTGATGACGGTGCAATTGCGGCTGCGGGCGTCCTTGATCAGCAGCGTGCTCTCGGGATTATAGACGACGTCGAAGACGGTCATCGAGGGCCGGAGGTGGTGCTTGTCGTAGGGGGTTTCGTCGACATTGGGGTGCATGCCCACCGGGGTGCAGTTGAACAGCAGGTCGGCCATGACGGTGTGCCGCGATCCCCAATCGATCACGCGGCAGTAGATGGTCTTGGCCAGCGCGGCGGCAGTCCGGGGATTGATGTCGGAAAGGACAATGTTCGCCCCGCGGCGGTACAGGCCGAAGACGATGGCCTTTCCCACGCCGCCGGCGCCGAGCACGAGGACGGTTTTCCCGCGGAGCAGGTTCTTTTGCTCGACTTTCCGGAGCGGTCCGCTGCGGAGGACTTCGTCGAGGCTGCTCATGGCGGCGTTGTAATCGGTGTTGAAGCCGAGGCGCTTCCCGTCGTTGAAAATCAGGGTATTGACAGCGCCGATGCCGCGGACGGCCTCGTCGACCTCGGTGAGTTTTTTGACCACCTCCTCCTTGTGCGGTATGGTGACGCTCAGGCCGCGGACGCCCAGGGCCGGGGCGTCGTCGAGAAAGCGGGAGAGATCCTCCCGCGGCACGCGGAAGGGGACGTAAATCTTGTTCAACCCCAAGTGCCGGAAGCCGGCGTTGTGGATCAGCGGGCTAAGGGTGTGTCCCACCGGATCGGCAATCACGCCGTAGACTTCCGTGTCGGGCTGGATGGCGTCGTAGTGGTAGATTTCGGTCATCTGCTGGTAGCTGAGCTGCCCGGGGGCCAGGGCCCGTTCGTGCGAGAAGGTGGCGTAGGTGAACGGCGCGCCGAACTTGCCGGCCAGGATCCGGGTGGGCACGCCGATGTCGCCCATGCCCAGGCTGATGGTGGGCGTTTTGCTCTGTCGAGACAACCGCAGTAGCATCAGGTTGTCGCGGGGATGATTGGCCATCGTCGAGATTTTCACGATGTCCGGATCGAGGCCGGACAACCGGCGGTGAATCTCCGCGAGATTCTCCGGCGTGCGGCGGAAATTGTGATGGCTGACGATCCGTTGCGTCTTGCCGAAGCGGGGAATCTTTCCGGCGACGTCCTCTTCCAAATCGACGTATTCCACTCCTTCGGCAATCGCGGTGCGCAACAACAGCAGCCGTTCCTCCTCGGGCCCCAGGTACTTGCCGCCGTCGATGGGCCGGCGGCAGGTGATGACCACCGGGCAGGGCCGGTCGGCGACCAGCCGCTTGATGTTGATCTCCCCGTTGATGTAATCCAGGCGGAGTTCGACCAGCCGCGCCCCCTGCTCGACAAGGTGCTTGTGTTCCGCCACCATGTGCCGGTGCCGCCCCCGGCCGATACTGACGCAAATCATGGGAAGGGAGTTAAAAAGGTGATGAATACTGAATGGGGAATGATGAATCCTACTTTCATTAGTTATCATTCATCCACGGATTTTTGTCAATCGTTATTCCACCCCCCGTGAATTTTCACGATCTCTCTGGAGCTGTGTCCGTGATCCCGAAATAAACCTTGCAGGGGTCTTCCCCATCAAGTAAAGAATCAATAACTTACAACAACGAGAAAAGATCGGAAAGACATGACCGGCGCCCTTCCTTCCCCGTTGCCCGAAGTTTCCTGGCGCCGCGGCTTCCGGCGGCGGATGCTCGGCTGGTTTGCCCGCAACGCCCAGGATCTGCCCTGGCGGCGGAACCGCGATCCCTACGCGGTCTGGCTGAGCGAGATCATGCTCCAGCAGACGCAGGTCGCCACGGTCGTTGATTACTTCAACCGATTTATTAAAGTTTTTCCCGACGTCCGCAGGCTGGCCGCCGCCGAGGAAGAGCAGGTCCTCAGGCTTTGGGAGGGATTGGGCTATTACCGCCGGGCGCGGCAGTTGCATCAGGCGGCGAAAATCGTGGCCGATCAGTACGGCGGCGTCTTTCCGAGGGACGCCGAGCGGCTCCGCAGCCTGCCGGGCGTCGGCCGCTACACCACCGGGGCGATCCTCTCGATCGCCTTCGATCGGCCCGAGCCGATCCTTGAGGCGAACACCGTCCGGGTATTCAGCCGTCTGCTGGGCTACTCCGACGATCCGCACGCCGCCGCCGGTCAGGCATTGCTTTGGTCGATGGCCCAGGCAATCCTGCCGCGGAAGCAATCGGGCCAACTGAACCAGGCCTTGATGGAGTTGGGCCGGGAGGTCTGCAAGCCGCGCAACCCGCAATGCGAGGTCTGCCCCGTGTTGATGCTCTGCCGGGCGTTTCGCGAAAACCTTCAGGCAATCATTCCCCGGCCCAAGCGAAAGCAAAACATCGAGGCGGTCCGCGAAGCGGCCGTCGTCATCCGCCGCCGCGGCCGGGTGCTGCTGCGGAAGCGCCAGGAAGCCGAGCGCTGGTCCGGCCTCTGGGATTTCCCCCGCTTTCCGTTGCCGGAAGTACCCGCGGAGAAAATCAACCGGGCCATTGCCGACGAGGTCCGCCGCCTGACCGGCATTCGGATTACCCTCGGCCCGAAGCTCACCACCCTCCGCCACGGTGTGACCCGGTTCCGCATCACGCTGGACTGTTACGCGGCCAAATACCTCTCATCGGCGAGGACGCCGTCGGCCGATCGGCAGCAAAAATGGTTTCGCCCGGAGGAACTCCAAGATATTCCGCTCAGCCGGACGGGGCGGAAGTTGGCGGAGCAATTATGAGGACCAGCGTCCAGCATCTTTATTTTCCCGAGTTTTTTACATTCTTTTCCGGCAGGGCGTCGAAGACGAGGACTTGCCAGGGGGCGAGGGTGATCGGCAGGGGACGGCCGGCGGTTGCGGAGAGGCCGGGTTTTGCCGCGTCTTCCGACCAGGGGCTTTTCAGCGCGTAGTGTTGCGGGGCGCCGGGCGGCAGTTCGAAGGCGGCGCCGACGTCCAGGGAAAACTCCTGCGGCCGGTCGGACGGATTCCGCAGCGTCACAATTCCCTTCCGCGGCGACCACGAGGCGTAGCCGTAGACCTCCAACTTCGCCGGATCACCGCCGATCCAATGGGTGTCGGCCAACACGTCGGCGCTGGCCCGGGACCACTTGGCCGCCTCAGCCAGCACGTGCCAAGCCTCGGGCGTCATCCGCTTCGGCGTGATGTACAGTTCCTGCAAGGCGACGCCGCTACCGAAATAGATCCGAATATCATCCTTGAGACCGGCGGCGGTGAACTCCTTGATCCGGGAAGGCCCGTGCTGCCCGAGCACGACGCCGTGCAGCATCAGGGCGCCGAGCGGAAACAAGGGGCTGCGGCGGACGACGTTGTTATAAACTTCCTGGTCACGATAGGTCAGCCACCGTTGCTGACGGTTTCCTTTTCCGGAAAATCCCACGTCCCAGCCCTGCCGCCAGAGGGAATCGACCAGCCGCAGCCAGAAGGGCGAGGGCCACGAGCCGGTCGTGAGGTTGATGAACACCTCCGGGTCCTCGCGGCGGAGCTCGCCCGCCAGCCGGCACATGGCCCTGGTGTCGGGGAGGCACTCCGGGGCCACTCCGCGCACCACGATTCCTTTCGCGATGCCGTCGAACTTGAAATAGTTCACTCCGTAGTTGCGGATCATTTCCACGCACGCCTTTTCGAACCGGGCGTAATATTTCGGGCCGGCCAGCGAAAAACCTGAAGAGTTGATCTCAAATCCCTGGCTGCGGCCGAACTTCAGACGCGCCTTGCGGCTGGAACCGTAGCCGCCGTGGGGCGACAGCCACGTGCCGACCCGGGAACCGTACTCCCGGGCGAGTTCGGCCTCCGGCGAAAAACCCCGCGGAAACTTGCGGTGGAATTCCCACAACGTCTGCGGATCGTCCCACCCGTCGTCGAAGATGAAACTGTCCATCACCACGCCGTAGGGGCGGATCAACCGCTCGCCGAACGTCCGGATCGCCTTCAGGCAGACCGCATCATCCAAAACAACGCTGCCCCAACTGATGTCGAACCACGAATTGTAGTGCAGGAACGGCCGGTAGGGATGCGCCCGTTCGCGTTCGAGGTAATACAGAAATCCGCGGCGGACCTGCCCCGGCGGTACGACGCCGAGGATGAAATCGGCGGCGTAAACGTCTCCCTTCCCCAGTTTGATCGGGCAGGGGATCCGGCACGCCGACTTGCCGTCGCAGGAAACCTGCGCATGGGGATCCTCGCCGCCGAGAAAAAAGTTCCCACATTGGATCGGAACGCCGTCCACCTCGCCGGCCGGCTTTGCCTGCGGGAGCGATTCGTCCAGCCAGACGATCTCTTCCAGTTCCGCGTCCTCGGCCTGGGACGAGATCTCGATCTCCTCGCGGAGGTAGTTTGCGCCGTCCCGGGCCACGCAGCGCCAAAGAACGCGGAACCGGCCGTCGGCCGTCCGCAGGGGCACTTCGACCATTTTCGCCGGCAGGCGCGCCGCCGATCGGGGCGATTGCGGCTGCGTCGGGACGTCGAGCACCCGCGGCGCCCTCTCCGGCACGAGGGCCGAGGCGGGATAACTTGTACCGTCGGCGGTGATGAGAATGAAGTCTTCCCCGTGAAAATCCAAGGACTTTCCCGTCTGTCCGTCACGGACGCTTAGCCTCCGGATGCCTTGCGGGGCAAGTGTCCACTGGGCGGTGATCGCCGTGGTGCCCGCCGTGATTTTCGACGACTCCACGGCGACGGACGCCGGACCGGGCGGAGGACCGGGGTAATAGGGCGCCGCCCGGCAAAGCGGCGAAATGGCCGCGAGGAAAACAACGATCAATGCGCTTGCCAGGGGGATTCGACGCGGGGGAAGGGGCATCTCGCGAGTTCTCCTTTCAAATTCACGGGACCAATTCGTTATGATCAAGCATAACCTACGACTTGGTGACAAACTCTTCGATCCGGTCCAACGCCGCTTCGAGGGTGGCCATGCCGGCGGCGAAGCTCAGCCGGGCGTAGCCCTCGGCGCCGAAGGCCGAGCCCATCACCGTGGCCACGTTCTTCTGGGCCAGCAGTTCGAGGCACCACTGGGTCGAGTTATCGACCTGTGTGCCGCCGTACGCGCGGCCGAGGTGCTGTTTGATGTTGACGAAGGCGTAGAACGCGCCGCTGATCTCGGGGAAACTGACACCGGGGATGGCGGCCAGCCGCTTCCGGACGAACTCGCGGCGCTTAGCGAACTCCGCCAACATTTCGGCGACGCACTGCTGGGGACCGGTCAGCGCCGCCACGGCCGCGTACTGGCTGACGCTGCACGGGTTCGAGGTCTCCTGGCTTTGCAGATCGGCCATCGCCTTGGCCAGGTTCTGCGGCGAGAGGCTCCAGCCGATCCGCCACCCGGTCATGGCGTAGGTCTTGCTCACGCCGTTGATCACGACCGTCCGCTCCTGCAGGCCCGGCCGGACCGTGGGGAAACTGGCGAAGACGTTCTCGCCGTACACCAACCGGTCGTAGATCTCGTCGGCCATGACGGTCAGGTCGCGCTCCAGGGCAACGTCGGCCAACGCGCCCAGCTCCTCCCGCGAGTACATGCCGCCGGTGGGATTCGAGGGACTGCACAAGAGCAGCACCCGGGTGTTCGGCGTCAGCGCCGCGCGGAGTGCCTGGGGAGTAAGTTTAAAATTGTTTTCCTGCGGCGTTTCGACGATCACCGGCGTGCCGCTGGAGAGCCGGACCAGCTCGGCATAGCTGACCCAATACGGGGCGGGGATAATCACCTCGTCGCCCGGGTCCAGCAGCACGGTAAAGACGTTGTGCAGGGCGTGCTTGGCGCCGTTGGCGACCACGACCTGCGCGGGGGCGTATTCCAAGCCGTGGGCGGCCTTGTACTGCTCGACCACCGCCTTTTTCAACTCGGGGATGCCGCTGGCCACCGTGTAGTGGGTGTGACCGGCCTGCATGGCCTCGACGGCCGCCTGGCAGATATGGGCCGGGGTGGTGAAGTCCGGCTCGCCGACGCTCAGGTCGTAGACGGTCTTGCCCGCGGCCTTCAGTTCCCGCGCCTTGGCGGCCATCGCCATCGTCGCGGAGGGTTCCAACGCCTGAATGATTCCGGAAATTTTAGGTGGCATGGCGGATCTCAATGTGTCGGTTTTTGTGACGTTTTGTGATATTTTATAGACACGGCCTCTTTCTACGCATCCGCACTTCGAGCGCGAGGAGTACGGGAAGTTGCCTGTTGGAGACAGGATTTTACCCGATTACTTGCAGTTTTACCATCCATTTATGGACTCGACATCCACTCGAGGTACTGTACGCAAGAAGGCGGAACAATTTTTGCTATTCTTATCTCAGAAAGCGGCACCGATTGACGCCGCTACTTCAGAGATAGAGAATCAATAGCGGGCGGCCAACAGCCGCCGAAAAATACGCGAATTTCCCGCGGCGGCTGTTAGCCTTAGGTTTACCCACAATTTTGATATTCAAAAATTGACGCAGATTCAATCATCGCTTGGAGTTTCGTC
>JAFGPV010000121.1 GCA_016936015.1 Pirellulales bacterium | reverse complement strand
GACGTCCTCCAGCAGTTGGACACGTTGCTGACGGGAAAACCGGAACGGGACCGGTGCCACCGCGTGGAGTTGGAATTCCAAGTAATTTTATCCGATGGGAAACCGGTTACCGGCCGGTTCCGCTACGTACGCGGAGGCGATCATCAATTCGTGTTGACGTGGAAATTGCCCGTTCTCGGAAAATTTTCGCTGGGACAGGGCCGGTTTCCCTGGGTGGTCTACGGCGATACGAAAGTTCTTGAAGGCACGCTCCACGCGGAAGCGGAATTGAAAGATTTCCTGGCGTTTGCCGATCCGCAGCAGATGGCCATGGTGAAGATGTTTTCGGGACTGCTTCGCAGCGTCGCCCTGGTGCCCGAGGTCCTGGGGCGTTTGGCGGTGCTGACCGAGGAACCGGCAACCGAGGAAGGCGAAGCCATCCGCATCACTTTCCGCGATCCACACGGTTCGGGCAACCTCCGCTTGCTTCTCGACAGGGACGGAGACGCGCCGAAACGTCTGGAATTCGAGATCGCCGGCACACGCGGCGCCGTCGAGGTCCGCGACTGGCGGATCAACGCCGCCGCCCCGGAGACGCTGTTCCAGCCGCCGAAGAAGGAAGTCGTCAAGACGGTCGACCAGGCCGAGGTCTACCGGATCTTCGCCGCGGTGCTGAAGTCCCTTTCGCCGGCGGGCGACTGAGGGAACGCAAAATACCGCTCGGCGTTATTGTAGCAGATGTCCCGCACGAGGCCGCCGACCAACTCGAAATCGTTCGGCAGCAGTCCGGCCTGCATCTCCTGCCCCAGCAGGTTGCAGAGAACGCGACGGAAATACTCGTGCCGCGTGTAGGAGAGGAACGAGCGGCTGTCGGTCAGCATTCCCACGAACCGGCCGAGCAATCCGTGATTGGCCAGCGAGCGGAGTTGCCGCTGCATGCCGTCTTTCTGGTCGAGGAACCACCAGCCGCTGCCGAACTGCATCTTGCCGGGGACCGAACCGTCCTGGAAACAGCCGAGGATGGTCGGCACCATGTCGTTATCGCGGGGATTGATGTTGTAGACGATGGTTTTCGCCAGTTTTCCGGCGCGGTCAAGACGGTCGAGGAACCGGGCCATGGATCGGGCGACGGTGAAATCGCCGATGCAATCGTACCCGGTGTCCGGCCCCAGCGCCTGGGACCCCCGGCGATTGACGTTCCGCAAGACGCCGTAATGGTATTGCTGCGCCCAGCCTTTTTCGTGGTTCATCACGGCCAATTCGAAAAGCACCGCGGAGCGATACTTGACAATCTCCTCGGGCGAGACCGTCTTGCCCTGGCGGAGGCGGCGGAAAACCTCGCGGACTTCCGTCTCGGTGTACTCCTCGGCCCAGAAGGTCTCGATCCCCTGATCGGAGAGCCGGCAGCCGCGCTGGTGAAAGAAATCGTGCCGACGACGCAAGGCTTCCAATAAATGAGTGTAGTTGTCTTGAATATCCAGATTACTGACCACGGCAAGCTTCTCCACCCAAGCGTTGAAGTCGGCGGGCGATTTCAACGCCAAAGCCTGGTCGGGGCGAAAGGCGGGCAGCACCTGCACGGAAAAGCCCTTATCCGACGCGATGCGGGCATGCTCTTCCAGGCCGTCGACCGGATCGTCGGTGGTGCAGAGCAATCGCACGTTGAACCGGCGGATAATACTCCGGCTGGAGTATTCCGGTTCGGCAAGTTTCGCATTACACTCCTGCCAGATGCCTTCGGCCGTCTGCGGATCCAACAGCCGATCGCTGACACCAAACACCCGGGCCAATTCCAGGTGCGTCCAGTGATACATGGCGTTGCCGAGAGTTTGGGGGACCGTCTCCGCCCATTTTTGAAACTTTTCCCGGTCGGGGGCGTCGCCGGTAATCCACCGTTCGGGGACGCCCGCGGCCCGCATCAGCCGCCACTTGTAATGATCCCCTCCCAACCAAATCCGCGTCAGATTTTCAAAACGGCGGTCTTCGACAATCTCCTGCGGCGGCAAATGACAATGGTAGTCGATGATCGGCATGTCCTTCGCAAAACGGTGATACAACTCCACAGCCGGCGGGCAGGACAACAGAAACTCATTAGTAATAAAAGCGTTAGGCATGTCAGGTTCTTTAGGGTGGAAAATTCTCTGAAAGGTTTCATTTTCCTGGAACTGGTCAGTGTATCAAGCACCTTGGATTTCGACAATGAAATGATCATGAGATTCTTTCACTTAACCCATTGTTATTACGAGCGTTACGAAGAATCCACGAGGTTTTCAAGATCCACCACTCTGCTCGGGATGACATGGGGAACGATTCGCTTGACTCAGGCGAACACACTCCGCAACATCTTGTCTTCACAGAGGTTACGTCTCTTTTATGCAATATTGCCGCACCCCAGGCACGTGCAATCTATCTTTGATAAGAATCTCTCCTGTAAAAATGGGAAGATAGAGGAGGACTTGTCGGGCATTTCCGACAAGATGGGAGCTTTTTTAATTGCCCTCAATCACATCTCCGTCCGTGAAGATCTTATCCATGACACCTACAACGGTTAAAGTACCGCAGGCAATCGAGCCGCTCTTTACGCAGGCGGAGGCGGTGGTCTCGGAATACTTCGCCCAGATCAAACAGGATCCCACCCAGGGGACCATCGAGATCGGTGGAGAGCGCTACTTGTTGGTGCGCGGCGCCGCTCTGTCGGTCGAGTTTTTCACGCTTGCCCGAAATCTTTATGGACCGGGGAACGAGGCCCAGGCCGACGGGTTCGCCAGAAATATCCTTTTTGACTTGGCTCACGTCATCGGCAAGTCCGACGCCGAGAATTTCCACAAACGGTTGAACTTGACCGATCCGATTGCCAAGCTCTCGGCCGGCCCAGTGCATTTTGCACACACCGGCTGGGCGTTCGTCGAGATCTCCCCCGAATCGCATCCCACGCCCGACAAGGACTATTACCTGCTTTACGACCATCCTTACTCTTTTGAGGCTGATGCCTGGCTGAGACATGGCAGTCGCAGCGAAGCGCCGGTGTGCGTGATGAATGCAGGATACGCCTCGGGCTGGTGCGAGGCCAGCTTTGGGATCCCCTTGGTCGCTGTGGAAGTCCTTTGCCGGGCCAAAGGCGATTCGACCTGCCGGTTCATTATGGCCCCGCCCGGGCGCATCGCCGAGCACCTGGAGCATTACCTCCACCAGTGTCCCGAATATGCCCCGCGGATGCAATCTTACGGTATTCCCGAGTTTTTTGTCCGCAAACGCATGGAAGAGGAGTTGCAGGCTTCCGCCGAGGCGTTGACTCGTGCCAATCAGGCGTTGGCCGAATCGGCCCGGGTGGCCCAGGCCGCCAATAATGCCAAGTCCATGTTCCTGGCCAACATGAGTCACGAGATCCGCACGCCGCTGAACGCCATTCTCGGCTTTACCGCCCTGCTTCGTCAAAACACCGAGCAACTCGAACCCGACGAACAACGCGATTACCTGGACACGATCCACACCAGCGGACAACATCTGTTGGGCTTGATCAACGACGTACTCGATCTCTCGAAAATCGAATCCGACGCCCTCGATCTCCACTTGGTGCCCTGTTCGCCAACCGAAGTGCTCAACGAAGTGGTCTCGACGTTATGGGTTCGGGCGGCGGAGAAACGCATTTCTCTCGATTCCCATTGGGTCGGTCCCGTCCCCCGGACGATCCATACCGATCCGGCCCGTCTCCGCCAGTTACTGATGAACCTTGTGGTCAACGCCATCAAATTCACCAAGCGGGGAGGAGTCGCCGTGGTCGCCCGCACGGAGCAGAGCGAATCGGAGTCCCTCCTGGTCGTGGAAATCTCCGATACCGGCGTCGGCATCCCCGCCGACAAGCTCCAGGCGATCTTTGAGCCCTTTGTCCAGGCCGACAGCTCCCTCACCCGGGAGTTCACCGGAACGGGCCTGGGACTGACAATCAGCCGGCGGATTGCCGAAACCCTCGGCGGCAGCATCTCGGTCATCAGCCGTGTGAATCGGGGGAGCACTTTCACCGTAAAAATCCCCATCGGCTCCCTGGAAGATCAGGCTTCGCCAGACTCGGACAACGCCTCGTCCGCTCAACCGGAGGGGAAACAATCGACGTCTCTGAGCCTGGATTCCGTGCGGATCCTGGTCGTCGAGGACGTAGAAGCCAATCAGAAAATGGTCCGCTTGTTTCTCAAGCGGGCCGGTGCGCTGGTCGAGACCGCCGAAAACGGCCAGATCGCCCTGGATTGGGTCGCCCGCCAACCCTTCGACCTGATCTTCATGGATATGCAGATGCCGGTGATGGACGGCTACACGGCCACCCAGCAGTTGCGGGAACGAGGTTTGACCATCCCGATCATCGCCCTGACGGCCCACGCCATGGACGGCGACGAAGCCAAGTGCCGCGCCGCCGGATGCTCCGGCTATCTCTCCAAGCCCATTGATCCGACGCGCCTCGTTAAAGCCGCCGTCGAGGCGGTGGCCGCCTGCCCGGCGGAGGCATCAGCTTAGCGAACCTCATAAAGCCGCGATCCACCAAGTGGGAGTATCCAGCATTGCATTGAGTAAGAAGTTCGCGACCTCGAAAATTGGGCTTCTCCCCTTTTCTCCCCCTCTTCTCACTTCCGCTTTTCCTATTTTCTCAGTACACTAAATGGTTTCCCAGCAAGGCGATTCATGTTTATCGATGAAGTGGAAATTCGCGTGACGGCAGGTCGAGGCGGTGACGGGTGCGTCAGCTTCCGGCGGGAAAAATATGTGCCCAAAGGGGGACCAGACGGCGGCGACGGGGGCAATGGCGGCAGTGTGATACTTGTCGCCCAGGAGGGTGTCGATAGTTTGGCCGCCTTGTCGGGCCGCAAACTGTGGAAGGCCGCAAGCGGCCAACCCGGCGCGGGAGCGAACTGCCACGGGGCCTCGGCCGAGGATCTGATCCTCCCCGTACCGCCCGGCACGATCGTCCGCGACGCCGGGCAGGGTTTCATCCTCAAAGACCTTGCCGCCTCGGGCGACCGCGTCACCGTGGCACTGGGCGGCAAGGGCGGCAAGGGCAACGTCGCCTTCAAGTCGCCCACCAACCGCGCCCCGCGCCAACACACCCCCGGCGATCCGGGCGAAGACCGGCTCATCCGCCTGGAACTGAAGGTCATCGCCGACGTCGGCCTGGTGGGCAAACCGAACGCTGGGAAGAGCACGCTCTTAAGCCGGCTCTCCCGGGCGCGGCCCGAGATCGCTCCGTATCCCTTCACCACCAAGCACCCCAACCTCGGCCGGGTGCAGATCGACTTCGACCGCAGTTTTGTGATGGCCGACGTTCCGGGGCTGATCGAAGGCGCCGCGGAGGGAGTCGGCCTGGGCCACGAGTTCCTCCGCCACATCGAACGGGCGGGCATCCTCGTCCACCTCGTCGAGCCGGCCCCGTTGGACGGCACTACGCCGGCGGCCAATTACCGCGCCCTCCGCGCCGAACTGGGAAAATACAACGCCGCGCTGCTGGAGCGTCCCGAGATCGTCGTCGTCACCAAGGCCGACCTGCCGGAAGCCGAAGCGGTTCGTGCTGCCTTCGCCCAGGAACTCGGCCGCGACGTGCTGCTGATCTCCGCCATAACCGGCCAGGGACTGAACGATCTGGTCGCCGTCATCGTCAAGCAACTCCCCGGCGGAACCCCGGCATGGTGACGTGACCGTCTACCCACGCCCCGGCCACTCCGTAGCGCCCGGAGAGGGTCAGGGCGGGGGCTTGCGCGTCAAACCGGCAAAAACACGTCCTCTCGTCCAAAACTCCCGTTGTGGAACGGGGAGGGGACGAACCGGATCGGCCACGCCTAGTGTAGTGATTCACGCTGTTGGGGTTTTAT
>JAFGPV010000120.1 GCA_016936015.1 Pirellulales bacterium | reverse complement strand
GGCGCTGCTGCTGGCAATGGAGCCGGTGCTAAGGACGCCGCCCATCCCGTCGGGAATCTCCCCGAGGGCCAGGGTGCCGGCGTGGATGGCGGTGTAACCGGTGTAGGAGTTGGTATTCTTGAAACCGTTTGAGGCCATCCCCATGTCCGCTATAGTTGTTTTCTTGGCGGATATCGGCGGTGATGGTAAGCGTCGTCTCGGGGGTAACGGATTCGAGATTGATCAAGCCATCTCGGTTATTACCTCGGATTGTGCCCTCGATGGTGTTGTCTCCGATGCTGCGGACATGGGGTGTTTCGTAGAGCGTGCCATATCGCGGTTCGATATTGAACCAATTGTCCAGGGTGGAGTCGCCGGACACCTCCAGGAGAACAGGCATCGAACTCCCGCCACGAAGTTTCACCTCCAGGAGGTTCGTCCCGTTGTCTTGCCCGATTCCATAGTCATCGGTCACGCGAATAACCGCATCGTTTTCGGGGTAAACTCTTCCAAAAGCAGTTGTGGCATTATTGGAATTCACCTCGACGACGGAGCCGGTACGGAGGACCAAGTTCTTTTCCGACGTGGAATTGAGCGTCCCGTTGATGGTAATCGTACTCGTCCCGTCGCCGTACCAATACGTGCTGTTGGCGGAGGGGAGGGTGAGGCTGCCGTTGAAGACCACATCGCCGGAGTTGATCCGAACGTACGGTTTGACGGATAAATCAAACCCGCAATTGAAGATTTGTGTTGATCCGCTGTCGTTGACGAGCCCGTTTCCGCCGTTCGTCGTCACTTGGATGCTTTCGCCGGAGGCACTTTCATCAAAGGTGAAGGCGCTTCCACCGGTGGAAAACGTGATGGTATTCCAGCTATGACTCATCCCCCCGGTGAAGAGACTCGTGGTGGTGGCGCTGGTCTCGAAGACGACGTCATCGCCCGCGACCGGGGCCACACCGCCGACCCAATTAGTAGGATCTGACAGGTCGCCGTCCGTCGCCCCGCTCCAGGTAACGACTACGGCGGGAAGGGAAGCGGCCGTCAGGAAAACGAGAGCACAAATGGGAAGCAGATACTTGGTCGTCGCCTGGAAAAGAAAACTCATTGAACTCATAAGGCACCTCACTCAAAGGAAGGAGAATAGTGAAAGTGAAAACTGAATGTGACGCTGCCTCCTTCCAAGGCTTTTCTGCTGTCGTTCACGACGTCCGTCGCGGGTAACTTTTCATGAAGGGATGATAGGGAACATGATAAGCGTTGAGTCCGGGATCTACGGCTTGGACGCCGTTGCCTCGTCGCCCTTGCTGCCGGTGCTCCGTTGGCCGCCGGCAACAAGGCATCGGCCGCGTTCACCGCGCCGTCGCCGTTTAGGGTTGCTTCCACCTGCCGTGGCACCGGTTGACTGATGCATTCTCAACCGACACTTTCCACCCGGTCCACAATTTTCATTATGCTCGGTCCGATAACCCGATCAATGAAACTATGCGACATGGCATTAAGACTTTGCGTCGCGCCGCTTCAGGCCCTTGGCAGTCCTTCCGTTGCGCGGAATGATACTTCTTCGTTGACTTGTCCCGCTGGGAGAGCCTCTCTTGCACTCGGGACTTGCCTTTTGACATGATGCCCGATTAAGGTAGACTTATAAGGAATGCGATTATGCGACAGTCCACGCGGATGCTGACGTCGCCGAGCAAGCCGGTTTTTTATTCCTGAAAGAACCCCTCTCGGGATGAGTTCCGCCTAATCGAAAGGCCCTTTTTTCCCGGGCGTTCCGTACCATGCCCAAGCGTTTGCGAGTCGGCCTGCTGATCGATTCTCACCGGACGTATGAGCGGAATCTGCTCCGGGGCATCGCGACCTATGCGCACGCGCACGGTCCCTGGTCCTTCTACAATCTCGGAGCGATTGCCGGCGATCGGGTCGTTTCGCGACTGCGGCAATGGGACGGCGACGGCCTGATCGTCCGCAGCGAGAACGTCCCCCTGATCCGACAGATCATGCGCTTGAAGCGGCCCATGGTCGATTTGCTGGGGTGGTATCGCCACAAGGGCATCCCCATCATCGACACCGATCACGAGGCCGTGGCGAAACTCGCGGCCAATCAGCTCATCGAACGCGGCTTTCAGCATTTCGCGTACTGCGGCTTCGATTCGCTCTACTATTCCCACAAGCGATCGCAGCACTTCGTCGAGTACCTGACGTCGCTCGGCTACAGCGTCGACATCTACGAGCCCCGGCGGTCATCCGGAGCGACCTACAGCCTGATGCTGGAAGCGCAGGGCACGCTCGACGCCGGAAAAATGGCGACGTGGATCCGCGCTTTGCCCCGTCCCATCGGCCTGATGGCCTGCAACGACGCGCGGGGGCAGCAGGTAATCGACATCTGCGGCGAGTGCGGCGTGCTGGTGCCCGAGGAAATGTCGGTGATCGCGGTCGGCAACGACGACGTAATCTGCGAGATGTGCGATCCGACGCTTTCGAGCGTCGAACCGAACACCCGGAAAGCGGGATACGAGGCGGCGGCCCTCTTGCACCGGATGGTCTTGGGCGAGACGACCGAGTCGGAGATCACGCTGATCGAACCGCTGGGGGTCATGCTGCGGCAATCGACCGACGCGCTGTCGATCGCCGATCATCAGATCACCAAGGCCATGAACTATATCCGCCGTCACGTGAGCGACGGGATCGACGTGGCGGATGTGCTGCGAAACGTTCGGCTGTCGCGCCGCACCCTGGAGCGTCGCTTCCTGCAACTGGTGGGCCGGTCCCCCAAGGAAGAAATCATCCGCATGCAGGTCGAACGCATCAAGCAGTTGCTGGTCCGCACCGACTACCACTTGTCGCAAGTCGCCAAACTGGCCGGGTTCAACTACGTCGAATACATGTGCAAGGTTTTCAAGACGCAAACGGGCATGACGCCTGGCCAATACCGCGAGGAAATGCTCGCCCAGAAGGGCGCAACGGAATGGGCCCAGCCCGTCTGACCGGCGCTACGGCCAGGGTGTTTTGAGCGTTTCGTGCATTTTCCGCAACTTCTCCGCGTCGATCTTGAGCACGGCCCGGTCGTAGGTCATCAGCCCGTTGACCTCGCCTTCGACGTCGGTGGTCTGGGTGTAGACGGCCGCCGCGAGGCCCTTTTCGACCAACGGGCGGAGCCTGGCCATCAGTTTCCCATAGGCCTTGGCCAACTCGGCCCGCGTTTTCATGTTGCGATATCCCCAGTTCTTCTTGTTCCACCAGAGATGCCCCTCCAGCGGCAGCCCCAATCCGCCGAACTCACCGAGCACGCTGGCCCGATCGGCTTCGACCGGGGCCATCTTGGGTCCGGGATAGGCGTGGACGTCGTTGACGTCGCCGACGCCCCGATCCGTCCAGCCGCTGGCCGAATTGACCAAGCGGGTGGGATCATATTCCTTGATCCATCGGGTGATGCCCTTAGTGTCGAATTGTCCCCAACCCTCGTTAAACGGAACCCACATCACGACGCACGGCGCGTTGCGGCACAGGTCGATCATCGCCCGAAGTTCGGTCCGGTACTGGTCGGCCGCCTCCACTGGACGCTTTAAGTCCGGATCCTTTCCGCGAATGAAGCCGTCGGTGCTCGGCATGTCCTGCCAGACCAACAGGCCCAGACGATCGCAGTGATAGTACCACCGGGCCGGCTCCACCTTGACGTGTTTGCGGATCAGGTTCATGCCGATCTTCTTGGTCATCTCGACGTCGTAACGCAGCGCCTCGTCGGTCGGCGCGGTGTAGAGCCCCTCGGGCCACCATCCCTGGTCGAGAAACCCGTATTGAAACAAGGGTTTGCCGTTCAGCAGGAGCCGATTCACTCCCTGGGCGTCCTTGCCGACGGCGATCTTCCGCATGCCGAAGTAACTGGTCACTTCATCAAGTCGTTTCCCTGACGATTCGAGCGAAACGGTCAAGTCGTACAAAAAGGGGGCCTCCGGGCACCACAACCGCGGTTGGTTGATGTTCAGCTCCACGGGTTTGTCTGCAGGACCGTGGGCGCGGGCAATCTCATTTTCGTCGTCCCGGGCGACGACCACGACGGAGCATTGCCGGTCGCGGTCCACCCCGGTCGTTTGTACCGCAACGCTTACCGTGCCGCGATCCACGTCCGGGACGATCTTCAAGCCCGCGACCGACTGTCGGGGAACCGGTTCGAGCCAGACGGTCTGCCAGATGCCCGTCGCGGCCGTGTAGCGAATGCCCGCCGGCTTCCGCACTTGCTTGCCGACGGGTTGATGACCCGCGTCGGTCGGGTCCCACACGGCCAGCACCACTTCCTGTCGTTCTCCGGGGATGAGGGCGTCGGTAATGTCGAAGGTGAAGGGATCGTAGCCGCCGCGGTGAGTCCCCATTTCCTTCCCATTAACCCGGACCGTGGTTTCCCAATCGACCGCGCCGAAGTGGAGCAGCACCCGGCCCTGACGCCACGCCTCCGGCACGTCGAATGTCCGGCAATACCATAACCGGTTCTCCTCGCCGACAGGCTTCTTCACGCCCGACAGGGCCGACTCGACCGGGAAGGGGACCAGGATCTGCCCGTCGAATTTCTCGGGCCGCGCGGCGTCGCAGGGACGGATCGCGTAGTCCCACAACCCGTTGAGATTCTTCCATTCAGGGCGCACCATCTGCGGCCGTGGGTATTCCGGGAGAACGTTCTCGGGGGAGACGTCCTTGGCCCAGCGGGTCGAAAGCGTTCCTTCAACGGGTCGCCACTCAGCCGCCGAGATCGCGGCGCCGAGAAATGTGACAAGGAAACCGGACAAGAAGGGACGGAAGATCATCGGAGCTTCTCCACAGGGGTTTTCGGGGAGGAAGGGAATAAAAATATATTGTCGCCTCACGCCCTCCTCCATGCAAGCCGCCGACCGGCGGGGCCTCTGGTGAACCGGAAAGCAAGTGACGGCATGTTTCAATCCACTGACGTAAAAGTTCATTGCCGGTATCCCTGGGGGGATGTATTATGAGGGTTGAAAATCGGCGGCTGATTTCATGCCTTCACCTTCCTCAGGACGGGCCAACTCCCGGACGATGGCGGTCTGAGGAGGCTTTAAGAAATTTACGGTGCCCTACGTATGCTTCCACGCCATAGACTTCTTGCGGCCCTCCAGCGTCGTCAACCGGATCGTCTTCCGGTCACCACGCATCAGGTGATGCCGTATTATCTTAAGAAGTACCTGGGAGGGATCTCCGCGAACGAATTCTACGAGCGGTTTCAACTGGATCCGGTCCAGTGGCCCATTCGTTATAAGCCCGGCTACCCGCCGCACGACTATTACGATCCACTGCAAACCGAGGGGGGGCTGCTCGAGGACCGACGGGTCGTGTCGGACGAGTGGCGGATCGTGGGGGAAACGATCGGCGATCCGGCGGATCGCACGGTGCGTTACTCGATCCAAACGCCGAAAGGCTATTTGACGCTCCTCTTGCAGTCCAACGATCAGACCTCGTGGTTGTTGGAGCATCCCATCAAGGAAAAGAGCGATATTGAATTGCTGCAATTCATGGCCCGCCCTCACTGTGACGTGGAGGCGGTCAACCAAGTCGCGGATGACCATCCCGAATCGTTGATTCGGGGGTATGTCTGCAGCTTCGACATCTTCGGCCAGCCCGGCTGTTGGCAGGACGCCTGCTGCCTGGTCGGCACGGAGAAGATGATCTTGTCGACCTACGACGATCCGGCTTGGGTCCGAGAGCTGTTGGCCTTGCTCCAAGGGCGGAAGTTGGAGTTTATCTCCTCGATGGCCGGCACCCGTTACGACCTGATCAGCCTCGGCGGCGGCGACGCATCGAGCACCGTGATCTCGCCGAAGCTCTTCCGCGAGTTCGTCTCACCGTTCGACGCCCCGATCATCGCTGCGGCCCACGCGGTGGGCCAGCGGGTGGTTTATCATACCTGCGGCGGCATGATGCCGATTCTCGAGGACATCGTCGATATGGGACCCGATGCCGTCGAAACGCTCACGCCACCGGCCATGGGAGGCGACATGCGGCTGGCGGAAGCGAAACGCCACATCGGCGACCGGGTTTGCATGATCGGCGGCTTCGATCAATTGCACTATTTCCAAAAATGTTCCCCGGAACAGACGCGGGCCGAAGTGCGTCGGTGTTTTGAAGAGGCCGGGGTCGGGGGCGGTTACATCCTCTCCCCCTCCGATCATTTCTTCGATGCCGAGGAAGATCTGATCACCGCTTTTGCCGACGAGGCACACCAGTGCGTTTATTCGTGAAGCCGAAAACGCCTTCGGGATGACGCCCCCTCATCACCATCGTTTGACTCACCTTCTAGGGAGTTTGATTATGCGCCGAACGATTCAATTAGTTGAGGGTGTCCTGAAATTCACAGGCAATCCACAATCCATTTTACTTGCCCGTTCTTATTGCCACGGCGGTGGTTATAACGAACGAG
>JAFGPV010000119.1 GCA_016936015.1 Pirellulales bacterium | reverse complement strand
GTTGGGACAGCCCCGATGTAGACTTGAACCGGAACAAAACCAGGATCCTTGATTTAAGCATGGAAATCTCCGTTTTTAGCAGTCCAAAGAGCTTCTGAACATCCGTATATTATCAGAGCGGGCGGCCGATTTCAAGGGGAGTTTTGGGCCGGGGGGTGTAAAGGGATAAGGGATAAAGGATAAGAGATTAAGAACCTATCCGAAAACCATTAACCTATTGAAAAATCGAGAGTTACATAATTCGTAATCTTCGGTAATTCAGCCCTCACCCTAACCCTCTCCCGGAGGGAGAGGGGACTTTTCGGACAGGTTCTAAGGATGAAGTCGAATAATGTCGGAGTGGGGCGGAATAAACAGCCATCCTGAGGTTTTATGCCAAGGGCGTCAGGTGGCATAGTGCGACCGTGGTTGCGGTATAGCATGACATCTGGGAAATACTGGGCCTCAGGAAGTTCTGTTTGCTGCATGGGATTTCTTCCGGCAAGGAGATTGACAAGTCCATGCTCGACCACAAGAATGACGCGATAATCGATGGCATTTTCGTTGTCGAATACCTGTTGGGAAAGTTTGCCACGTTGCAGTAACCTCATTTTTGGTTACGAGGAAATTGCCAAATTTTAGAAGATTTCCGTCGAGGAGGCGCGTCTCAAGTATCGCCATTTGGAGCTAAACGGGACGGAAGAAAATAACAACGGCATCCAGATTATGTTATTCGACGACGAGGCTTCGGTGGCGGTTCCTTTCTGGCACGAGGGCAATAAGGCGGCAGAGACGTTCCGAGAGATTTGGACCTACTTGGAAATTATCAGCCGAGAGGCGGGCTATCTCATCTATGATCCGCAGCTTGAACGTGTGATTAATCCGACGGCTGATTTCGAGGAGGCGTTGGCTTGCTACACGAAAGTCACGTGCCAAATTCATCAACTATTGCCGACTGAGGGAAAAGAATCGAGACCGTGGTGGAAATTTTGGTAACAGAAGCTCGGCCTCATGGGCATTATTCCTCTGATGCTCTCCAAACGGAAAGAGTGGTTTCAGCCACATTCAAGTTCGCTCAATTCACGTCTCCAAGGCGCAATGCCCTCCAGAAGTATAAATTAGGACACTACCGATTATTGACATCTCATGCCGTAGGGACAAAATTAATTTTTATTGCGGAAATATACCGTCGCCTTTCGCTCCGCAAAGTCGCGTGGATTGATCGCTACTTTCGCGGAGCGAAAGGCGACAGTCCGGCCAGCCTGCCCTTTCCGCAACGGAAACTATTCTTTGTGGGGAGGATTTCGACAGCAGGTCGCAAAACAGGAGAATGCGATGCGGTCGAGGTTTTATATTGTGACAAGCGGCGTGCTCGCAGCCTTGCTGATTTCGATCGCGCCTGCTGAAGATGTAATCGCAGTTGGACCAGCGAATGGCCCTCACCCTAACCCTCTCCCCGACCACTTCGTGGTGCCCGGAGAGGGGACTTGTCGGGAAGAGGCTTCTAACCCTCTCCCCGACCACTCCGTAGTGCCCGGAGAGGGGACCCGCAACGGGGAGCCGAAGAAGGCGATCCGCTACGACCTGGGCAAAGGGATCGCGCTCGATCTGGTGCTGATCCGGCCGGGGTCATTTCTGATGGGTGACGAAAAAGGCGGTCCCGAGGAGAGGCCGGTTCACCAAGTCACGATCTCAAAACCTTTCTATCTGGGTAAGTTCGAGGTCACGCAGGAACAATGGGAGGCGGTGATGGGAAAGAACCCGGGCCGTTTCCGGGGCGACAAGCGGCCGGTGGACAGGGTCAGTTGGGACGCCTGCCGGGCCTTTCTGAAAAAGCTGAACGAAAAATTCCCCGACTCCGGTGTCACCTTTTGTCTGCCCACAGAGGCCCAATGGGAATACGCCTGCCGGGCGGGCACATCGACCCGATACAGTTTCGGCGACGATGCGAACAAACTAGGGGACTACGCCTGGTTCGAGGACAACGCCGGCGGAAAAACCCATCCCGTGGGCGAAAAGAAACCGAACGCCTGGGGACTCTACGACATGTACGGCAACGTCTGGGAGTGGTGCGCCGACTGGTATGCCGCGGACTATTACCGGCACGCTCCCGCCGTCAATCCCCTCGGTCCCGCCACCGGCTCGCACCGCATCCTCCGCGGCGGCTCGTGGAGCGACGGCGCCTATTACTGCCGTTCCTCCTACCGCTACTGCCTCCCGCCCTGGTTCTGTGTTTACTGCTACGGTTTTCGGGTGGCGGCGAGCATAACCAGATAATAAGGGCCATTTTCGGATTGTAGGAGGCGGCTCCTGCCGCCGAGAGCAGCAACAATCGGCGGCGGGAGCCGCCTCCTACAGGCTGCTGGACAAGCCAGCCGTGGCACACCCAGGGTTGTCCCCCTTTACTTGGGAGCCGGTTCGCCGGGCGTCAGCAGGCGGAATTCGTGGAGGCAGAGGCCGTAGCAGCCGCCGGGCGGATTGATGTCCAGCTTCATGCCGTTCCAATCCGAGGCGAAATTGGCCGAGTAGCAGAGCCAGAGCGTGCGGCCGTCGGGACTGATGAACTTCGAGGGGATGTTGACGAAGTAGGCCTGCTCGCCGAAATCCTTCATATAGACCACCAGCCGCCAGGGACCGGTCAGCGCGTCGGCTTCGAGGATGTACGTGTGCATCTTCGCGCAGGTCGGCCAGGCGTCGGTTACGCACATCAGGTACTTTTTTAGGGGCGCGTTGTAGGTCACCGTGGCGATGCCCAGGTTGTTGTTCCAGTCCAACAGCGGCTTGATTCGGGCGAAATCGCCGGTCCAGAGGGGTATTCCCGCCGCGTCGTGACCGGCGAAGAACTCGTATTTTTTGATGTCGTTGATGTTCTCGACGCTCGGCGTCACCCGGGCGAGATAGATCTGATCGGCCGTGCCCCAACTGAGGTTCGCAAACCGCGGCTTCGGATCATTCTCTTCCGCGCCCAGGCCGAGCAAGTATGCCTTGCCGTCGGGCGAGTGCTCCATGTTCTTGCCGAAATCGACGAAGTGCGGGGCGCCCATTTTCACCGTGCCCATGTATTTCGCCGGCTCGGGAAACAGCGGCCGCTCGGGCGACAGCGGCGAAGGGGTCCAGGTCTTGCCGTAGTCGGTCGAGACGCGGAAGCCGGGCATCGGCCCCATGACCGGCCAGTTGTAGGTGAATCCTTCGTGTTTGACCTCGGGCGCCGGGGCGAGGCAATACGTGCCGTAATACCACACGCCGTTGACTACCAGACTGCCGCAAGGGTATCGGCCCTGATACGGCGTCGGGTCGGCCTTTTGCGGCGGGGCCGTGTTTTTGACGATCAGATTGAGCGGGTCGTCGCCGATCAGCACGGCCTGGCCGGTGGTCGCGCCGCTGCCGATCGAAAAGGAGCCGTGTCCCTCCGTCGTGCCGTCCGTCCAGGGCGAGTATTGGTTCCCGTCGGCCGCCCAAGAGGGATACCAGGTGTCGCCATAGTTCCGATCCAAGTGTCTGCCGGTGAAATAAACGCCGCTAAACTGCTTGGATTGCTGAAAAGGGCAGTCCTTTGGCGGCCGATTCGGCCAGAGAAAACCCTGTTGCGGCGACTTGGCCGGCTGGGACGTTGTCTTTCTATCGGGAGAATTCTCGTCGGCGCCCGATGGCTGTCCCAGTCCGGAAAGCCAAGCGAACAGCACCAACAGGGAAAAGGTCGAGAAGCAGGATCGCATCGGAAAATGACGTTTTGTTGACATCGAATCCTCCTTTACCTGGCTTTTTTATCTTTCCTATTTTTTATCTGCCGTCACATTTTTTGGCAAGATATTACTGTTAAACCGATCATGCAGGAAATTCCGATAACTGGAATGGGGAGATAGGCGTTATCAGGCTCATATTGTATGCCGCCGTTTTCGTTGGAGGCCTGTCATGCACCAACCTTGGCGTATTTTACTCGGAGGAGCGATTGTCTTGCAGGCGGCCGCCGTGTTGCTGGGCGACGAGGTGCGGTATTATCAGGCGGGCGGCGTGACGTACTGCGAGACGCTCCGCACGGTGCAGCGTCTGGTCACCGAGACGAAGCTGCAACAAGTGCCCCGGACCACGTATAAAGAGGAATTCTACAGCCAAACGCGCGACGTGACCCGGACGGCGTGGACCCCGGTGACGAGCTATCGGGTCGATACCTATTGGGTTGGGTGGTGGAATCCGTTTGCGGAGCCGCGTCTGGAGGCGGAGTGGACCCCCGAGACGCTGTGGGTGCCCAAGTCGGAGACGATAAAGATGCCGATGACCTGCCGGCGGTTGGTGCCGCAGACGGAGCAGGTGCAGGTGCCGGTGGCGACGCAGCGCGTGGTGACGGAAAAGGTGGTGGTCAGCCGGGTTCCGGTTGCCGGCCCGATCCCCCGCGCGGCGCCGGCAGCCGCGGCGCCTTCCACGCAAGGAACGACGCCTTCCGTCTCGAAACCCGTCGGACCGATCGGCGGGGTGGCGCGGATGACTCAAGATCCGCCTCGCTACGGCACCGGTTGGCAGGGTGCATCTCCGCGTTAGAATCGTCCCGGGTCACCTATTCGTTGGTCGTCGGTCGCAGGTCGTTGGTCGTCTATTCTTTTCGACCCTCGACAATCGACCAACGACTCTCGGCTGCCCTTCGGGCTTAAAATTCTTTACCTTGTTCCGATAAGGCCTGAGGAGCGAGGGCGGGGGTTTTGGTGTTGATGTGCGGCGGGCCGGGGCGGCTGCGTTTCCGTCGGGCGACGCGGGTGGTGCTCCATTCCTTGGTGAGCGTCTCGAACACGTCGGGCGACTCGTAGCGGATGATGTTTTTTCCTTCAGGAATGGGGCCGATCAGTCCCCGGAACACGGGCAGGCCCCGCAGGCCCAAATCGGTGCTGCAATCGTCCACGCCGACCTGGGTATGGCGTTTCAGCAGGGCCTCCGGATTATTGTAATCACGGATGCGGATCTGCCCGTCGGTCCCACGAGTTACAATGCGATACGTGTCTTTGCTCATGCTGGGGATATCGGACGCCCCAAGCTCCGCGTGAGAAACATTTTGCCTTCCCTCTCCCATCGCCGATATCCGCAAGATCCGGCAGATTACGCACCCCTGCCATCAACGTCAATACTGTCAGGGGCAAGCTGCTCCGCGAGTTAAATGGGCATGGTGTACCGTTTGTGCGAGGGGATGTAACTCCTGCTGTACGGAAAGTGCGGACAAAATGAGATGTTGAGGTCCTATTGAATTTATTGCCACTTCTCAAAGCCGAACAGGAGCAACTCGTGGGCCACCAGCCCGTCGGGCGGTTGATCGGGGAGACGTTGGCCGCCGTAGCGAGGTTCTTCGGTGCTCATAAGCAGCCGCCGGCCGTGCAACGGCAGGTCGGGCAGCGGCGCGGCGGCGGGGCCAAGGTTGGCGCAGGCGATTAGTCCCCGGCCCGCTCCGCGCTCCACGAGCAACAACGGGAGTGCATTTTTGTCTGACGTGGAATCGGGCAGCGGGATCAACTTGGCCCGGGTGTGTTGCACGTTGCGCAAGGGGCGCCAACGGCGGCGGGCCGAAAGCAGATCGCGGTAGAGCGTCCGCAAACCTGAATGAACATCAATGGTCCTGCCGCCCTCACCCCGGCCCTCTCCCAATGGGAGAGGGAGTTCAGAGGAGAACTCCCACGCCAGCTTGGCCGAGCGGAAGGTCTCCTCCGCCTGCGGATCGGGGATCTCGGTCTCCCAACGGAAGGCCAGGGCGGCGAATTCCTCGCGGCGGCCCCGGCGGACCGCCTCGATCAGCTCGGGATCGGAAAACGAGCAGAAGAACGGAAAAGGGCGACGCTCGCCGTACTCTTCGCCCATAAAAAGCAGCGGCGTGCAAGGACAGATCAGCATCAAGCCCGCCGCCAAACGCTGCGCCGCGGGGGGCAGCAGCGTGCCGAAACGGTCGCCTTGCGCCCGGTTGCCCACCTGGTCGTGGTTCTGAATGCTGACGACGAACCGGGTCCGATCCGTATCGCCCACCGGCGTGCCGTGGCGGCATTTCCAGAAGGGACTGTAGCAGCCATCGTAGACGAAGACCTTTTCGAACGCCTTTTGCAGGTGTTCGGGCAAGCCGAAGTCCTGGTAGTATCCTTCCTGCTCGCCGGTCAGCAGGGCGTGGACGCTGTGGTGGAAATCGTCGTTCCAGATGCCGTCAAGGTGATATCCGCCCTGTTCCGCCGTCCGCAACAGCCGCACGTCGTTCTGATTGCTCTCGGCAATGACGTGGACGGTCCGCTGCAAGCGCCGCGCGTCGGCCTGGACGGCCGAGTGAATATCAGCCAGGATGTGCCGCGGGCTGAAATCGAAGATGGCATGGACGGCGTCCAGACGCAGCCCGTCGAGATGGAAATCGCGGATCCAGCAGCAGGCGTTGTCGATGACGAACTGCCGGACGGCGTCGCTGCCGGGTCCGTCGTAGTTGACGGCCTTTCCCCAGGGCGTGCGGTAGCGGTCGGTGAAATAGGGGCCGAAACAGGCGAAATAATTTCCCTCGGGACCGAAGTGGTTGTAGATCACGTCCAGCAGGACGGCCAGGCCCGCCTGGTGGGCAGCGTCGACCAGCCGCTGCAATCCCTCCGGCCCGCCGTAGCTGTGCTGCACCGCGTAGGGAAAGACGCCGTCGTACCCCCAATTCCGCTCGCCCGGGAACTGGGCCACCGGCATCAACTCGACGGCGGTAACGCCCAGGTCCTTAAGTTCCGGCAGGCGGGGAATGATCGCGTCAAACGTTCCCGCTTCGGTGAACGTCCCCACGTGCAATTCGTAAATAACCAAGTCGTGCCGGTCGATCCCGCGCCAGTCTTGATCGCGCCACGGAAAGCGTCCGGGCAGAAAAACGGCCGACGGCTTATGCACCCCCTCCGGCTGCCAGCGGGAGACCGGGTCGGGATACCAGCGCCCCTCGGAGAATTGATAGGCGTAACGCAGGCCGTCCGTCGGCCCGACCCAAGGAGCGGTCCAGTAGCCGAAATCCTTCTTCTCCATCGGGATTTTCGTCTCCTGGCCCTCGGACCAGACCACCAACGTCACCGCGTCGTGGTCCGGCGCCCAGGTACGGAACAGGATACCGCCGTCTTCCTGAAACGACGGGCCTTGCGGGGGGAATTCGGCTATAGGGTTCATGGGGTTGTTTTATCGGCCTTCGAGAGTGAATTATTTTTTATGGTTGTTATGCTGAAGCATAACCTACGGCCGTTTCATTGTAAGCCGGTCTGCCAGGGCAACACGCTTTCTGTGCAACGCATCTTTAATGTGTTGTTTTTTTACGTTGGTTTCGTGCATCCGAAGTGCTTTTTGATTAACGGATTATGGCAGAGGATGAAATCGTAAAATCGTATAGATCATCGGAGGGGTGTTGCACTGGCTATCTGGGATAAATGAGGGATTGGGGATTAGGGATTGGAGATTGGGGGAATTTTTTGGCAGGGGAAACGGTTGGCGATGGGGTGGAGCGTTGGATCATGTTGGTCAACAGGATAGCGGTTTGGGCATATTCGGGGGGGCGGACGCGGGGGGTGGTTGGCGAGGGGAGCGGTAAGCCTCTCGTCGTGGGTCGCAGGTTGTTGGTCGATCTTGGATTATATACATAAGTACACTATATTCTTCCGAAGAGTATATCGGGGCGGGTGGCCAATTTCAAGAGGTTTTTTGAAAGATTTTTTAAGGGATTTTCATCTACTGCCGCCGCCAGGCGTAGACCAACAGGCCGAGGGCGGCGAGGGCAAGGAGGGTGAAAGCGGAGGGTTCGGGGACGCAGGCGACGCGGAAACCCAATGCGCCACCGCTCGATGTCGGACTGATGGCACTGGCACGGTAGGTACTGGCCAGATAGTAAGAGGAGTTACCAACCCAACTGCCTCCCAGGACCGTTCGTCCCAAGGGCCGAATTCCATCGGTCCACTGGAATACGTTGCCGCTCATATCAAATGTGCCGTAGGCGCTCGGGGAACTGGCAAAGGCGCCAACCGGCGTCAGGTAATTCGTCGGATCGGTATAACCAGAGCTTTGAAGCCAATAGTTGGCGTTGTTCGTGCCGGTTGAAGAGAGAACATTGCTGGGCGCAACGTCGCTCTTCGTTGCAAATTTCCAATAGCCAGGCTCATCTGTCTTGTGGGGGTCGTAGTAGGCCGCTTTATGCCATTCATCTTCCGAGGGAAGGAAATATAGAGCCCCAGGATTCCGGGTTTCCAGCAAGGTGCTCGTATCCCCGTTCAGTGTGTATGCACCCGTTTCCGTCGAACCTGCCACCTCGCCCGGGATTCCCTCGGGAAACGAGGGCTGGCCGTTTTGCAGCCAGTTGCAAAACCGTGCGGCATCTCCCCAGGAGACATTGTAGATCGGGCAATTCGCAGCCTGGCTGTAGCTTCCCGCAACCGAGTAAGTGTAACTCCCCGAGTTTCCGCTCCTTGTGATTCCGATTGTCGCGTATTGATTGCCCGACGACCCCGGAGCCATGCGGACTTGATAGAGCTCATAAGGGTCCGCTTTCGCCACTGCATTGAGGAATTCACAATACTGTCCCACGGTCACATCGTATTGACCCATTCGATAAATGTCAGGGACGGAACCATAGCCGGTCGTGCCATCGATCTTCACAACCGTATCCGCCGCATTGCCCGGATCGCAGATGGTTACGAACTCCAGGCTCTTTTGTCCCTCGGGCATGTCGAAAACATCGGCCTGTCCCTCGCCGGTGGTCAATACCAGGGCTATCGCAAACTAACTGTGTTTCCGGTAAGCACTTGCAGGAGGAAATCGGCATTCCAGCCTGCGATGCGGCGTTTCATC
>JAFGPV010000118.1 GCA_016936015.1 Pirellulales bacterium | reverse complement strand
CCTTGGCTCTCGTTTCCAGGCCGAAAATCTAGCACAAATATCCGCGCGTGTCATCATCAAAACCCGATAACAATGCTAAAGTGTCGGAAAAAGAAACTTAACCACTGGGCTATCTTTCCCTTAGATCAAATCATTATTGGATGCCCTCAGTTATTGACCTGGACGGTAGATCTCTCGCGACTTTGCATGAAATGATATTTCATATAGAATAAAACATATGAAAACACAGGGCGCTATCGAGCAAATTGGTTCGGTCGCACGAAATGCCTTGCGGCATGATGTCGTGACGCAGATCCTAGAACACATCTTTCAGGGGGTGCTGCCGGCGGGAACCCAATTGGTGGTCCGGAAACTGGCTGCGCAGATGGGCGTCAGCGCCACGCCCATCCGGGAGGCCTTGGTCGAGTTGGAATCTATCGGCGTGGTGCAGTTTGCCCACAACCGAGGTGCGGTTGTCAAACCCTTCGGTTCGCAGCAGCTCCGCGAAATCTACCACCTCCGCCGTATCTTGGAGTCCGAAGCGGCCCGCTGTGCCTGCGGTCGCATCGACCCTAAAGATCTGCAAGATCTCAAGCGGAACATGTGGAAACTGCTCGAAGCCCCTGGCGAAGAAAACGCCGCCTGGTCGGAACAGGCAATGGCGTTGGACCGGCGCCTCCATCAGTTAATTGCCTCCCATTGCGGGGATACCCGGCTGGCCGACGAAATCAGCCGCTACGACTCGCTTGTGCAAACCATTCGCGAGATCGTCGGCAACCAACGGCGTTTACAGCAGTCCGGGTTGAAGGAACACTTGCCGATCATCGACGCGCTCTTGGTGCTCGACGCCGAGGAGGCCGCCGTGGCCATGACGCGACACATCAATCACACCCTGGAATCCGTCGTGGCTGTCATGTTCCAAGCAAAGTGATGCGACGCCGTCCCCTGATTACTCCGATAGTGCGTTGTCTTCCGGCAGGTTTGCGACGTGATAGCGGGCGGCCAACTCGTCAAGCTCATCGAGCAAATGTCTTCCCACGGGAATCCCTTCGCGCAAACGCTTCTGACGCGTGATTAGTTCCGGTTGACCGGGAAAAAGCACTTGGCTACCCGATGACGCGGGCGGCAGCGCGTTCCATCGCTCGATCATTTCCGATACCCTGGCGTGAAATCGTTCCAGCGAGACGAAGCGCGCGATGTCGATCGCGCCCACCAGACCGCCCAATTGTCGATGCGTGCCCAAATCGCCGTACATTTTCGGAATATCCGGACCATAAGGAGAGTCGCTGAGCATGGAGCAAAACACGTCGATCATCAACCCCAGGCCGGATCCCTTGTACTCGCCGACGGGATAGAGCGAAACCACTTGGACGGCATCGGTGGTATTGCGGCCCTCGGCATCCACCGCCCAGCCGCGTTCGATGGGCACGCCTTCCATCGCCGCGTTGGCAATCGTGTTCCAGGGCACCTTGCTGGTGGCCATGTCGAGGCACAGCGCGCCGGTGGCGATGTCCTTGGCGCCCGAAGGCGCCCGCGGCGCGGTGATACAGAGGGGATTGGTGCCGCAAAACGACTTCTTTGCTCCGAAAGGCAGCACCATCGGATCGACGTGTGCGAACACCAAGCCGATCATTCCGGCATCGGCGATTTGCAATCCGTACAACGCCATCGCGCCGGCGTGACTCGAATTGCGGACCGCAATCCACCCCGCCCCACTGTTTCGGGCCAAATCGACGGCGGCCTGTGCGGCACGATGCATTACCAGATGTCCCAATCCATGGTTGCCGTCAAGCCGTCCGACGGCCGGTCCCAGAATTTCCAGTCGGAAGTCGGGCCTGGGATTGATGCTGCCGTGCTCGATGCGGCAAAGATAATGCGGCAGTCGGGCGATCCCGTGCGAGTCGATGCCGCGGAGATTCGTGGTCACGAGCATGTCGGCGACCAGGGCGGCATCGCGTTGCACAAGTCCGGAGGCAACCAGGAGCCGTGTACAGAACAGACTCAGGGTATTGTGTTTAATGAGTCGTGAGTCGCACTGGATTTGGGGCATAATCGGAGTTCCGATCTTGACAAGCGCCTTGCGCTAATAAAGAATGCAATATCATATATTATTCTAGCAAAGTCAACAACTTACTCGAAGCAACTTTCAATTACTGGCAACTTGTTTGTCGATACATTATGCCAAATAACATTTTATGACGGAAAACAGATTTTCAGACAATTGTGATTAAGGGTGTTGACGCGCGATGGAATAACAGATACGCTATGTATATTAAATATCATTCTTAGGATTGTCGCGCCTCGCACATCCGTCAAGTGTTATTTCGCCGGGAAACTGGAAAAAACGCTCCACAAACGCTACAGGGAAGTGTGACTCGTATCGGCAATCGCCTGCCGTCAACGGTGAGGTCGTCATGCGTATCGACTCCCATCAGCACTTTTGGCTCTATAATCCGGCCCAGCACACCTGGATGACCGAGGAGATGGCCGTGCTGCGTCGCGATTTTCTGCCTGAGGATCTTGCGCCCTTGCTGAAATCCGTCGGCTTTGACGGCAGCATCGTCGTTCAAGCCAGACAGATGCTCGAAGAAACGGATTGGCTGTTGGCGTTGGCCGACCAGTATGACTTTATCCGAGGAGTGGTCGGCTGGGTCGATCTTCGCGCGGCGGACGTGCGGAGCCAATTGCGGCGATACGTGGGCCATCCGAAGTTCAAGGGCGTTCGGCACATCGTTCACGACGAGCCGGACGTCGAATTCATGGCGCTGCCGGAATTTCGTCGCGGCATCCGGGCGTTGGCTGAATTCGGGCTGACTTATGATCTATTACTGCGGCCCACTCATTTGCCCGTGGCCCGGCGACTCGTGGGCGAGTTTCCGCAGCAGCCGTTTGTGGTGGATCACCTCGCCAAGCCGCTCATTGCGGAAAAACGATCTTCACCGTGGCGGGAAGAGCTGACGGCGCTAGCAAAATTCGACAACGTCTCCTGCAAGCTTTCCGGTATGGTGACGGAAGCCCCTTGGCGGGCGTGGCGGTCGGAAGATTTCACCGAATACATGAATATTGTAGTGGACGCCTTCGGACCACGGCGCGTGATGATCGGCTCCGACTGGCCGGTTTGCACGCTCTCGGGCGATTATCGCGCCGTGATGGACATTGTCATCGACTATTTGCAACGATTTTCGAAGGAAGAGCAAGAAGAAATGCTTGGGGGCAATTGTGCCCGTTTTTACGGCGTGTAAGAACGGCATCCCTATAAATTTTTGTATAATTGACGACACTCATCGAGAGGTTATCCCATGAAACTGCAAGATCAAGTCGCCATTATCACGGGCGGTTCGAAGGGGATCGGACTGGGCTGTGCTCGAGTCTTCGCCAAGTACGGCTGCAAGGTCGTGGTGGCCTCCCGCGGCGAAGAAGCCGGCCGCCAGGCGGTCGAGGAACTTGAGGCTGCCGGCCATACTGCCGCGTTCATCGCGACCGACGTGATGGACCAGGGCGGCATGAAATCGCTGATCGACGAAACCGTCGCCCGATTCGGCCGGCTCGATTGCATGCTGAACAACGCCGGCTGGCATCCGCCGGCCATGACGATCGATCAAACGAGCGTCGAGGAGTACGAAAGGATTTTGCGGCTGAATTTGGTCAGCCAGTTTATGGGTTGCAAATTCGCCCTGCCGCATTTGCGCAAGACGCGCGGCTCGATCATCAACATGTCGAGCGAAGTCGGCATAATCGGCCAGGCGGCGGCGCCTTCCTACGTCTCGAGCAAAGCGGGAATCATCGGTCTGACCAAGGCGTTGGCGTTGGACCTCGCTCCCGAGGGCATTCGCGTCAACGCCGTCTGTCCCGCCGGCGTGATGACGCCCTTGATGAAGGAATGGGCCGATACGCAATACGACCCTGCCGCGGCGTTAAAAATGGTGGATAGCTGGCATCCGCTCGGACGCATGGCGACGATCGAGGAAATGGGCGAGGTGTGCGCGTTTTTGGCGTCCGAGGAGGCTTCGTTCATTACCGGCCAGGCCATCTGTCCCGACGGCGGCGCGCCGCTGGGGTATCGCCGCTGAGTTTCTCGTTTCGCTTTTATGCCAATCAAACCTCAATTAGGAGACGTTGTTTCATGACTACCCCAAGCAAAAAACCGGCCCGTTACGGTTCGGTGATTGGAGTCAAACCCGAGAAGCTTGACGAATACGTCAGGTTGCATGCCGCGGCATGGCCCGAGGTTCTGGCCATGATCGCGCAGTGCAACATCCAAAACTACTCGATCTATCTCGGCAAGCTCGACGACGGGAACCTCTATCTGTTCAGCTACTTCGAATATGTCGGCGACGATTTCGCGGCCGACATGAAAAAGATGGCGGCCGATCCGAAGACGCAAGAGTGGTGGAAAGTGACGGATCCCTGCCAAATCCCGCAAAAAGAGCGGAAGGCCGGCGAACATTGGATGACGCTTCGAGAAGTATTTCACACCGACTGACGCCAAGGCGGCGCCGGTTGAAGTCCATTATTCCGAGAGGAACCCGCTGCGGGGAGACCGCCCATGGATTTCGCGCTTGGCATCGGCATACTGTTGGCAATTGTCGGCGGAGCGCTCGAAGGCGTCTTTTCACTGCCCCTGACGCGTACGCCGCGGTGGCGTTGGGAAAACATCTGGGGAATTGGTCTTTTGATGGCCTTGGTCATCGTACCCTGGCCGTTGGCGTTTCTGACGGTCCCCAATTTGCTCGATGTCTATTCGAACGTTGAAACGCGCATTATCCTCATCACTTTCCTCTTTGGAATAGGTTGGGGGCTTGGCTCTCTTTTCTGGAGCAAGGCGATTGCCGCCATCGGCATGGCGCTTGGCGTGTCATTGATGATGGGGCTCATCAATGTATTTGGCTCCCCGCTGCTGCTGGCGATTACCAAGCCCGGCAAACTCATCGAGCCGGGCGGCTTCGCTCTAATGATCGCCGTCGCCATCACAATTGCCGGCGTCATTCTTTGTGCAATGGCCGGCCGCGCCAAGGAACGCGACTTGCACGCCGAGTCCGACGCGACGAAGGCAGGCGCGCCGTTCCTCGTCGGTTTGATGTTTTGCATCCTCTCCGGCATCCTCTCCGCCTCGGTCAATTTTGGCTTCGTCTTCGGAAAACCTATCGCCGAGGCGGCCAGTCAGGCCGGTGCGTCCGACATCGCCAAAAGCAACGCTGTCTGGGCGCTGGTCTTCACCGGCAGCTTTCTGGTCAACTCCGGGTATGCCTTTTTCGTGATGTTCAAGAAGAAAACATTTCATCTCTTGGTTTCCGAAGGTTCCGTAAGCTACTTGCTTGGGGCGTTGTTTTTAGGCTTGGCGCTGCCGGGCGGCATTATTCTTTACGGCATCGGTTCGAACAGGATGGGAGAATACGGCCCCTACGTGGCCTTTCCCATGATGCTGGTCAGCTCGATCCTCTTTGGCAACCTCGCCGGGGCAATGACGGGTGAATGGAAGGGGGCGTCGGCCAGGACCAAGAACACCATGCTGGCGGGAGTGCTGGTGTTGGCGATTGCCTTTGTCATGTTCGGCGTGGCCAACAAGCTGTTAGGCAGTTGACGGTCCGGTATCGTACCATTTTTTACGAAGGAGTTAACCGATGCGAAGAGTTGAAGTGTTCATCCTCGCTATGGTGCTAATCGCGGGCGTGTTCCTGCAAACCACGCGTGTCCGTGGCGGGGAGACCACTGCCGAGCAGGACCAGCGCATGGAATGGTGGCGCGAGGCGCGATTCGGCATGTTCATTCATTTCGGCCTCTACAGCGTGGCCGCCGGGCATTGGGAGGGCAAACCCGTCAAAGGGCTTTCCTCCTGGAATTTATACACGACGAAAGCGCCCCTCGAGAAATACGTACTGTTGAAAGATCAATTCAACCCCACCGAGTTCGATGCCGAGCAAATCGTCCAACTGGCAAAGGCCGCGGGCATGAAGTACATCGTCATCACGACGCGCCACCACGAAGGATTTTCCCTGTTCGACACCAAGCATTCCGACTTTGACGTAATGGCCTCGCCGCTAAAGCGCAATCTGATGAAGGAAATGGCAGACGCTTGTCATAAACACAAAATGCCGCTGGGTTGGTACTATTCGATCCTGGATTGGCACCATCCCGACTACACGCCCCGACGCCCCGGCGACAATCGGCCCACCGATAAGGCCGACTACGGCCGCTATATGCAGTTCATGAAAAACCAACTACGCGAGTTATTGACCAACTACGGTAAAATCAAAATCCTCTGGTTTGACGGAAGCTGGGACCCCACGTTCACCAACAAGATGGGCCAGGAAATCTACGACTATGTCAGCAGTCTTCAACCCGGCATCGTCATCAACAATCGCCTAGGCCACGGCGGAGACGACGAGGCGGGCGATTTTGGCACCCCGGAACAGGACATTCCCGTGGTCCGCTCCAACGATAAGGACTGGGAAACGTGCATGACGATCAACGATACCTGGGGATTCAAAAGCCAGGACCACAACTGGAAGTCGGCGACGACGATGGTTCAAATGCTGGCCGACTGCGCGAGCAAGGGTGGCAATTTCCTATTGAATATCGGTCCCGCACCCGATGGAACCATTCCCGAGCCTAGCGTCGTCCGCCTCCAAAAGGTCGGCCGCTGGTTGGCTGTCAACGGCCAAAGCATTTATGGCACGAAACCCGGACCCTATCGGAAACGCCTGCCCTGGGGTTGCGTCACGAGAAAAGATCTCGGCGACAATCGCGTCCGCCTCTATCTTCACATATTCGACTGGCCCAAGGACGGCCAACTGGTCGTTCCCCGCATTGTCAACACGCCCCTGGCCGCTCATCTATTGGCCGATCCGTCCCAAAAATTGTTGAGTGTCCGTCAAGAAGAAGATCAAGGGGATAAGTTCATCCGCATCGACGTCGGGCCGAAGGCCCCCAGCGACCACGATTCGGTCGTAGCTCTGGATATTCAAGGCCCGCCCCAGGTAACGCCCTTACGTATCAAACCGGCCGCCGATGGCACGTTGGAACTGCTTGCGCGCGACGCCCAACTCAACGGCCAAGTGGTGCGTTACGACAGTCAGCCGGGCCGAGATAGCATTGGGTGTTGGACCCAAGTAAAAGAATGGGTTAGTTGGCCTGTCAAGATCATCCAACCCGGCAAGTACGAAGTCGAAATCACCTACGGTTGCGCACCGGGTAACGGAGGCGCGTATAGCGTCGACCTGGCCGGCGAAAAGCTCCGGGCCAAGGCTCGCGAAACCGGCGGTTGGTTCGATTGCACCACCGATATCGTAGGCACGGTCTATGTAAAAAATTCGGGTGATCAGTCAGTCGATCTCCGCTGCCTCGAAATTCAAAAGGGCGGAGTAGCCGTCTTCGATGTCCGAAAAATCGTCCTGCGGCCGCTCCTCGATGAAAAGCCGAAAAGCGAAAACTAATGCCCCCTGCATGGCGAATGAACAAGGATTTTGGCGATCAACCGGAGGTTGGTCGCCAAATAGCCGGTTCCCCGGGAAAAATGTTTCGCAATCGTAAATTAGCCACCACGGCATCAATAACCCCTTTTATACCAATGGACCCTGCCAATGCGAAAAGTTGAATTGATTGCCCTAGTGCTTATGCTTGCCGCCGGCATGTTCCTGCAAAGCACACGCGCCTTGAGCCAAGAAACCACTGCCGAACGCGACCAGCGCATGGATTGGTGGCGCGACGCTCGATTCGGCATGTTCATCCACTTCGGGCTCTACAGCGTAGCCGCCGGTCAATTAGACGGCAAGCCCGTCAATGGGTGTTCCACCTGGACCCTGAGCACAACAAAAGCGCCGTTGGAGAAGTATGTGCCGTTGAAAGACCGCTTCAATCCCACGCAGTTCGACGCCGAGTGGATCGTCCGGCTGGCGGAGGCCGCCGGCATGAAGTACATCGTCATCACGACGCGCCACCACGAGGGCTTTTCGCTGTTCGATACCAAGCACTCCGACTATGACGTGATGGCCTCGCCGTTGAAGCGCGATTTGATGAAGGAGTTGGCCGACGCCTGTCACACGCACAACATGCGGCTGGGTTGGTATTATTCGATCTTGGACTGGTACCATCCCGACTACACTCCGCGGCGGCCCGGCGACAATCGGCCCGCCGATCGGGCCGACTATGGACGCTACGTCAAGTTTATGAAGGATCAACTTCGCGAATTGCTGACCAACTATGGAAAAATCGACGTTCTCTGGTTCGACGGGAGTTGGGATCGGACCTTTACGAACAAACAAGGCCAAGAGATCTACGACTATGTCCGCGGGCTTCAGCCCGGCATTATCATCAACAACCGTTTAGGCCACGGCGGCGCCGACCAGGCCGGCGATTTCGGCACACCCGAACAGTACGTTCCCCCGATCTCATCGGGCGGTCAGAATTGGGAAGCGTGCATGACAATCAACGACACCTGGGGCTTCAAGAACCAGGACCACAACTGGAAATCGGCGACGACGTTGATTCAAATGCTTGCCAACTGCGCGAGCAAGGGAGGCAATTACTTGTTGAATATCGGACCCGCCCCCGACGGGACCATCCCCCAGCCCAGCGTCGATCGTCTTGAGGAGATGGGCCGCTGGCTTGCCGTCAACGGTCAAAGCATTTACGGCACGAACGCCGGTCCTTACCGGCGGCGCCTGCCCTGGGGCTGCATCACCAGCAAAGACCTCGGCGACGACCGCGTCCGCCTCTTCCTTCACGTATTCGACTGGCCCAAGGACGGCCGGCTGGTTGTCCCCCGCATCGAAAATACCCCCATCGCCGCCTTCCTGTTGACCGATCCGGTCCGGAAACCATTAACCGTCAGTCAGCAAGAAACTGACGGGGACAAGGAAATCCGCGTCGACGTCGGGCCGAAGGCCCCCAGCGAGCACGATTCGGTCGTGGTCCTGGACATCCGGGGCCGCCCCCAGGTGACGTTCTACCGTGTCAAGCCGGCCGCCGACGGTACGTTGGAACTGCTCGCCCGCGACGCCGAACTCAACGGCCCCGTCATCCGCTACGACGGTCTGCCGGGCCGCGACAGCATTGGATATTGGACGCGGATGAGGGACTGGGTCAATTGGCCCGTCCACATCCCCAAACCGGGCAAGTACCAAGTCGAAATCACGTATGGTTGTGCGCCCGGCAATGGGGGCAAGTACCGCGTCGACGTAGCCGGCGAAAAACTCGAAGCGGAGGCTCACGATACGGGCGGTTGGTTCGATCGCCTCACCGTCGTGGCCGGCATGGTCGATATTAAAAAGGCCGGTAACCAATCGGTTGCGCTCCGCTGCCTCAAGGTTCGCAACGGCGGCGTCGCCGTCTTCGACGTCCAGAAGCTCGTCCTCCGACCGCTCCCCAATGTAAAGCCGAAAGGGGAAAACTAACCCGACTCCGCCGGTTGTTAACGAAAAAACGCGTCTTAAAATTTCCCCTCTCCCCGACTGCTGCGTGGTGCCCGGAGAGGGGACTTTTTTTGCATTTCAAGATACACCCTAAGATAAGCGGCCTAGCATATTGTGCCTTCCGGACATGGAAGTTAGGATAAGGGGAATTGACTGCCGGGAGGGTGTCCGGGCGGGTGATCAGTTGACTTTCAGCGGAGCAAGGAACGATGAACCGAGAACGTCTTTTAGAGCGTTTTTTGCGTTACGTCCAGATCGACACGACTGCCCGGCCTGATGCCGAAGGGTATCCCAGCTCGCCCGGACAGATGGAGTTCGGACGGCTGCTGCTCGGCGAGCTTCAGGCCATGGGAGTAGCCGACGCCAGTCAGAACCAGCACGGGATCGTGTTGGGCACCGTCCCGTGCACCGTCAAGGGGCAGTCCCCCGTAGTTGCCTTGTGTTCCCATCTCGACACCTCGCCGGAGACCAGCGGGGCGGGGATCCGGCCGCAGGTGATCGAAAACTATCCCGGCGGCGACATCGTGTTGCCCGGCGATCCCAGCCGGGTGATCCGCACGGCCGACAATCCCGGCCTGGAGGCGCTCCGCGGTCGGACGCTGATCACTTCCGACGGCACGACCTTGCTCGGCGCCGACGACAAGGCCGGCGTAGCGATCATCATGGAGACCGCCGCCTGGCTACTGGAACATCCCGAGATTGCCCATTGCCCGCTGCGTATCTGCTTCACCTGCGACGAGGAGTTGGGCCACGGCGTGGACAAGCTGGATCCGAAGGAGATCGGCGCCACGGTCTGCTATACGTTGGACGGTCACGGCAGCAACGAAATCGACGTGGAGACGTTTTCGGCCGACCAGGCGGTGGTGAAGTTCCAGGGCGTGAACATCCACCCCTCGATCGCCAAGGGGCGGATGGTCAACGCCATCCGCATGGCCGGCGATTTTATCGCCCGGCTGCCACGCGACGTTCTCTCGCCCGAGTCGACCGAGGGCCGCGAAGGCTTTATGCACCCTTACGATCTTGCCGGCGGCGTGGGCGAGATGAAGCTGAAGATCCTGCTGCGCGATTTCGACGCCGCGCAGCTTTCGGATCGGGCTGATCGGGTCCACCAGGCGGCCGCGGCCACGATGCAGGAGTTCCCCGGCTCGAAGATCGACGTGACCATCGAGCGCCAGTATCGCAACATGGCCGAGGGATTGATTAAGGAGCCGCGGGCCGTGGCGTATGCCGAGGAGGCCCTGCGGCGGCTCGGCCGGACGGCCAAGCGGACCATCGTCCGCGGCGGCACCGACGGCTCGCGCCTGACCGAGCTGGGCCTGCCCACACCCAATCTCTCCTGCGGCGACCACAATCCCCACTCGCCCCTGGAATGGGCCTGCCTCGACGAAATGATCGAGACGGCCGAGTGGCTCGTGGCGCTGGCGGAAGTGTGGGGGGAGGACAAGGGCTGAAGAGCGTCGTACTACAAATTGCCTTTCAATGATCCCTGTAGGAGGCGGCTCCTGCCGCCGATTGAATGGGATATAAGTTCCCATCGGCGGCAGGAGCCGCCTCCTACAATATGAAAGTCCCTCATCCCATGGAAACCACTTCCAGAAAAACCAGCAAGATCCTTCCACACAACGCCTACACCAAGCTCGCGCCGGGCGAAGAGTACCGGCCCATCGTTCCTCCGGAGGACCGGCGGGCGGAAGTGACGACTTGGTCCGTCACGATGGGTTTGACTTTGGTGATTATCTTCTCAGCCGCCTGTGTTTACATCGCGCTACGGACGGGTAACGGTATAGAAGCCGCCATCCCGATTGCTATCTTGGCCATCTTCTTCGGTCGGCAGGGGATGAAACGCAGTGGCAAGAGCACGATCCTCGAGAACGTCATTGTGCAGTCTATTGGCCAAGCGTCTGGTGTGGTCGCCGCTGGCGCCGCGTTCATCATTCCGGCGCTTTATATTGGCAAGCTCGACGTGGAGTGGTGGCAAATATTCCTAGCTTGCTCGATCGGCGGATTCCTAGGGATCGTACTAATCATTCCGCTCCGTAAGTACTTCGTGAAAGAACTCCACGGCGAGCTTCCCTTCCCGGAGGCGACCGCCGTCAACGAAATCCTGGTATCCGGTGAGAGCACGTCCGCCGGCGCTGGCAAGGTATTGTTTGCTTCCTTCGGCCTTGGCGCAGCCTACGACTTCATTGCGGACGCGATCCATGCTTGGAATCCCATGATGACTACTAAAACTCTCTTCGGCAAATTCGGTGAGAATATGTCGGCGTTGCGATTTGACATATCCATGAATGGTCTTGCCGCGCTATTTGGCCTTGGCTACATTATCGGACTCCGATATGCTGCCATTATCGCCGCCGGGTCGGTGTTCTCCTCTCTGGTCCTCATCCCACTCGTTTACCTTTTCGGATCGCAGGTTCCCGACTTTGTCTTCGCTGGCAAACATTATGACGTTGCCAATATGAATTCCGCCGTTATCTTCAGAGATTTTGTCAAACCGATTGGCATCGGCGCCATCGCCGTCTCCGGACTGATCGGCATCATCCGCATGGGGAAGATCGTCCTCAACTCCATCACCTTGGGATTCAAAGGACTCACGAGCAACACGGTAGAGACGGCGCCGCGCACGCAACTCGATATGTCTCCCCGCAACGTAACCCTCATCCAGATCGGCGCGACGATTCTCATGGCATTGCTGTTCTTTGTGGTGGGAATTACGAGCCCTGACGTCGAGACCGGTGCGACATACGCGATCGGCGTCAGCATGAAGTACGCCATTGTCGGCGCGGTGGTAGGCTTTGTCCTGTCGTTTCTTTTCACTCCTGTTGCCGCCCAGGCTATCGCCATCGTCGGCGTCAATCCGATCTCCGGAATGACGTTAATCACCGTGGTGCTAGCCATTTTGGCGTTGGTTGCGTCAGGTCTCACTGGAACAACCGGCGGGATGTTCATTGCCCTGACCGTCGGTACTGCGGTCTGCACCGCGCTGTCTACATCCGGGGCGCTGATCTCCGATTTCAAGATCGGCTATTGGATCGGATCGACGCCCCGCAACCAGGAGATATGGAAATTCGCCGGCGTCGTCGTGGCTGCTTTAACCGTGGCTTTCGTGATTCCCATCATGAATTCCGGTTACCACTTTCTGGTGCCTGACCCCGTCACTGGTGAGGAGGTTGCCAATGAAAAAGTTTTACCCGCGCCGCAAGCCACCATGATTGCAACGGTAAGCAAGGGACTCCTCGAGGAGCCAGCCAATCAGCCGCTGCTCCTCTATGCCTTCGGCGGAGTGGTGGCCATCATGCTCTACATGGCCGGTATACCGATGTTGCCCTTTGCGCTTGGAATGTATCTCTCAATCTACATCAACATAGCTGTGTTGGCCGGGGCCGTCGTGTCTCACATCGTCGGCAAGACCGGCGGTTCCGAGAGGGTGAGAACCGCCCGGCGGGAACAAGGCATACTCATCGCCTCCGGACTCATGGCCGGAGCTGCCATCGTCGGCATAATCATCGCCATCCTCCGCCAAACCGCCATCGGGGCGCCGATTCGATTTCTTTCCATCGGCGAAAAGTTCTCTATTGTGCACAAGGAGGGCATCGGGGTGTTCCTCGACAGCGAGGCCCGCCCATGGTACGAAGGCGCTTGGGGGCAGGGCATCAGCCTGGCGATGTTCGTCCTCCTCGCCGTCGCCTGCTTCCTGCTGGCCAAGAAGGGCGCCGAGTGGGCCCTCCGGGAGGAGAAAGAGGCGGAGAGAGAAGTTACTTAAACGGTGAAGATTGATAGCGGTTAGCCCCAACACTTGTGCCAGGCGCTACTGAGCATCCGGAAGGAAATGTCGTAATGTTTTCTCAGAGCCGGGGCGTATCGCCCCGGTATTTCCGGGCCGACACGGCCCGGCTCTGATTCACTTTATCTACCGTGGCGCCCCTTGCGCTCGGCGGAAGTTATTCCGCCGATCAACTCAGCCGGTGGATCACCGACGTGAGTCTTTCGATGGACAGGGGCAAGTTGAATTCCGCCGCGACCCGCTGACGGCCGACGCGACCGAGGCGCGCCGCCAGGTCGGCGTCGAGGGCCAAGGTAATCATGGCCTCGGCCAGGGCGTCCTGATCCTTCTCGGCCACCAGCAGGCCCGAGCCGCCGTCCTGGACGACATCCTTGATGCCCGCGTGACGGGTGGCGACTACCGGGAGGCCCGAGGCCTGGGCCTCCATCACCGCAACGGGTGTCCCCTCTGAATCGCCGTCCGCGGCCCGGAGGGAATGCTGAACCAGCGCCCGGGCCTTCTGCATGGCGGCGCGGACCGCGTGATGGGGCTGGCTTCCCGGGAACTGCACCGCCGTGGAGATTCCCAGTGATCGGGCCAGGTCTTTCGCGGGATCCAGGAGCGGCCCGTCGCCGATCATGGTCAACGTGGCCTCGGGACACTGCCGAAGGACCTTGGCAAAGGCGGACAGCGTGATCAAAGGTCCCTTCTTCTCGACGAAACGGCCCACGGCCAGGAACTGGGGCGGCGATTTCGCGGGTTCCGCCCCCTCGAACTGCGTGGTGTCTACGCCGCAGGGAATGTAGACGATTTTCTCTTGCGGGGCGCCCAGCCGCGCGAGTTGCTCTTCCATATCTCGGGAGACGGCGATCACGGCCCCGGCGTACTCGAAGAGTTGTTGATATTGAGAACGGTTTCGGTCAATGACCTTTTGCCGATAGGCGTCATAGCCGTGAAAATGCACGATCAAGGGGACGCCCGCCTTCCGGCAGGCCGGCAGGATCCGGACGCCCGTCGGGCCGTATTCCGCCAGGACCGCCGCCACGTTTTCACGGCGGAAGAACCGCATAGTTCCCCGGACCAGCCAGGGCGAGGATCTGGCGATCCGCAGCCGGCCGAGCAGCGGATCGGCGAGGCGGTAGGCGATCGGGGAGGCGACGGGTTTGCCCTGGTGATCCCGTTGCAGCCATTTTCCGTGCAGCAGACACACTCGAAAGGGAAGGTGGACGATGTGGTTGGTAATGAACGTTTCTGAAGCGGCGGCCACGGAAGGCGTGGCGATACAGAGGGTCTTTCCCGTCCGGGCCGGGACGATGAGTCCTCCCGCGTAGACTTCGACCTGGAGCCGGGATTTGATCCGCCTCTGCCGTTCGATGCGGGACTCAATCTGCACGCTTGACGACGGTATGGATTGAAGAGGCTTCACTCTGTTGGAGCCGCGGGCGATCACGGCGTGGCCGTAATCACCCTTTTGCCAAATATCCACCTCCCGATAGAAGGCCGTCTCGCCGCCGAGATCCCGGGCCAGGCGCTGCAGATCGTCGAAGGTCACGTCTTCGTCGACCGGCTGGAGCCGATCGGGGTATCGGCTGCGGAGCATGGCCTGGTGCCGGGGCGTGGGAAACGTCAGGATGACAAGGGCCTGGTCCGTCAGCAGCCGGGCCAGGGCGCCGTGCACCTTCGGCCTGTCGGCGGCGGGAAAGTGTTCGTAGACGTCGATCAGCACGGCGGCGTCGTATCTTGCATCATTGTTCTCGATGCCCGCGGTAAAATCTCCCGCTTGGAACCGCACGTTGCCCTGCGTAGTCAACCGCCGGGCGACGTCGCTCAATTGCGGGCTGAGATCCACTCCGAGGATCGCGGCGCGGGGGAAATGATCGGCCAATTCCCGGGTCGACCAGCCCAGTCCGCATCCGACGTCGAGAATCCGCCGAGCGTCTTCAGGAATCCACCGCAGCGCGTGGCGCAGCGCGGCCGCGGTGCGGGGATTATCCCCCCAGTAATCGGCCAGCAGCTTCCGGACGAAGGAATCGTAATAGGCCCGAACGCTGGTTTTACAAAGGTCAAGTTCCATTCTTTATCACTCAACCTTCTCGGCGACGGCGACGTAAACCAAGGCATCCCTCTCCCGTTCCGCGGGAGAATACCGACGGTCGATCATCAGGATGACCGATTGCATCAAAAACGCATAGGGGGACCGCAGCCACCGTGGGATCTTGGAAAACATGACGTCCTGAAAAAGTTGTCCCACAACCCCTCCGAACCCGATGACGCCTTGGAGACGGATCACGTCGAATCCTGCATCACCGAGGATTTTCCGCAATCCCTCCGCCGTCCAGCGCCAATAATCCACCGGATCGGGATGGTACCGCCAATAGCCGTGCGTGGATAAGATCAAACGTCCCTGCCCCCGAAGCAGGCGGCGGCATTCGCCAAGGTATCCGGCGGGGCTTGCCACGTGCTCGAGCACCTGCGTGGAAACAACGACGTCGTAACTCCCGTCGGGACAACCGGTCCGGCCGTCACGGTCCACGGCAAGATCGGCCAGCGGATTATCCAGAAAATCGGCGCCGGTGTATCGGGCGCCGGCCCGTTCGAACAGGGGACGGTACGGCATGTTGCCGCAACCATAGTCCAGAACCTGCAGTTGTTGCTCGGCAGAAGGGAGGTGCCGGGCGATAATCTCCTCGATTTCGCGGCGCAACATGGTAAGCAGGCCGTAGCGGAAATGCTTCCGGGAAGGATACAACCGGTTGCCCCGGCTCCCCGGAGAAGGTCTTCGGCCCACGGTTGGAGTAGAATGCTCATCCATGCGTCTTGCACCCTCTGCTCCTGGTTGAGGCAATCCTTGCATCCAATTTGCAATGTTACCTGCTCTTTAAAGTCCGGAACAGGATCCGCCAGCGGGCGGGGTTCTTGACGTCAGGATCCTGCCACTTCGAGTTAATCGGCTCGATCAATTTTTTATTGCCGGAAGGATCGACAACTTGCGGTCGGCCCTGAGCGTCGACGACCGGTCGGCCGGCGGCGTCGACCGCTACGGTCCAAGGCAAGGCAAGGTCGGCCGAATCGCTCGAAAGGCCCAGGCACAGGGGACCATCGAACACGGCCACGCCTTTCGGATTCCGGGCGGGCCAGGAAACCAGGCGGAGTTCGATCGCGAAATCGACATAAATGGTCGAAATGCCCTTCCACTCGCGCTTGAGGAGCACGCGATTTCCTTTTTCAGGCATGGCCACGGGGACGCCGTTGCACGTGACCTTCATGGAACGACTCCAGGGCGGGATCCGCAGGGCCAGCGTAAAGGATTGCGGTTTTGTGCACTCGACGCGGATCTGCGCCTTCGACATGCGGGGAAAATCGCCGGAAATTTCCAGCTTCACGCCCCGCTCGGGCAGTGTAATCTCCGCCGACGGATAGAGATTAACCGAGACGGTCTCTCCGGACTGCGTCACGATATATCTTCCCACTTGCCCCAACGCCCATGATCCCCAAAACGAGCAGCAGCCCGGATTCTCGCTGCCGAACTTTCCTTCCCAGCCCTGCCAGTGCTTGCCGCCGACGATCTCCTGGGAAAAGCTGCGGTGCCCGAATCCGCCGGTGGAAAACTGGTTCATGAAAAAATGGTTGACCAGCGTGTGCTCGGCCTCGTCGAGATAGCAGTCCCGGCCGGTGGCTTCGTACATCATCAGGTTGACGACGATCCAGTCGGCCAGCCCGCAGCCTTCGTCCTGCTCCGAATACGGCATCATCTCGGGCAGGCCGCCGGAGACGGTCTGATGATCGCGGCACCAGGAGAGGTAGGCGTCGGCCTTTTCCAGGTATTCCCCCTTGCCGGTGACCCGGGCGAGATCGATCAGACCGCGGCAGAGCGAGAGGGCGTGATGGGTATGCGACGAGGGGCCGAAACCGGGCGCCAGCCGCTCGGCCAAATCGAGCGCCTCGCGGTCGCCCCCTTGTTCGTAAAGCGCCACCAGGCCATCGATGCAATGGCCGTAGAACTCGTGAAGCCTTCCTCCTTCGCGCGTCTCCCATTGGGGCGCGATGGCCTGGAAGTAGCGCGCCAGCTTTCGGGCGGATTCGAGATAACGCGGATCGTGCGTATCCGCGTAGGCGTCCATCATGCCCCGCAGGGCGAAGGCGTTGCCCGAGGGAATCCGGGAATCATTCCGCTCCGCGGAGCCGGGCGGTCCGAAATTGCCCTCCTTGGTCTGATGGGGCAGGATCGCTTCCAACGCCGCCTCGCGCAGCGCGGCGGCGTCCGGCCAACCGTACCCCCCCGCCACGTGGAGGACCGAGAACCAGCGCCCGATCTGATCGCCCGGCCAATCCCACCACAGGGCGCCGGGACGGCCCGACGCATTGGCGACAAAGCTGTCCAGGCTGTACCGGTCCGACCGGGCAAGGACATTCCGCGTGGCTGCCAGGTATCGGGTCTCGATTTCCCCGCGAAGACGCACCTGAGCCGGCGGAATCAAACAGGGAGTTGCCCGACCCGGGGCGCCCTCGGTCCGATCGGCCGATAAGCCCTCATTGCCGAAAAACCCCAAGAGAAGACAGGAAAACAAGAACCCGGTCCAGAGTTTAGCCACGATTGTTTCCTCCGAGCAAGAATCTTTTTGTAATAATTGCAATTTATACCACATTCACTTAAATCCGGCAATTTATCCCGCCTGTGTATTTCGCCATTTCCCCCTGCGGATTTCATCTTCCTCTTGACCGTTTTCAGCAGAAACGGTACTGTCGCCCCTCAATTCTCTTCTCGATAATCAACGGTCTTTTCTGAGCGGAAGGAGTGCGGAAAGACATGATTCGGCGCTATTTCTTTTGGTGTTCCCTGTTGGGAGTCACGGTGATCCTCTCGGCCTGTTCTTGGTTGGATAGCGGGACCATGCGTTCGCAAAGTCCGGAGGACGACGCGGAGGAGTCGACAACGCGCTTGATCGGCGACATTGTCGCCCCCTTCGGACTATATCCGGTGCGAATCGAAGCGGTGGGGTTGGTCACCGGCCTGGACGGCACGGGCAGCGATCCGGCGCCGTCGGAGCTGCGACAGCATCTGGTCGATGAGATGCAAATTCGGGGTGTGGAGAATCCCAACACCATTTTAGCTTCCAGGAATTGCGCCTTGGTTTTGGTCCAGGCGACGTTGCGGCCGGGGATCCAAAAAGGCGACCGGTTCGACGTCGAGGTCCGTGTGCCCTCGCAGAGCGAGACCACCAGCCTCCGCGGGGGCTATCTGCTCGAAACCCGGCTCGGCGAACTGGGTGCCATGGAAGACGGATACATTCACACCGGACGGATCTACGGCCAGGCGGAAGGGCCGGTGTTGGTCAGTCCCTCCGCCGACGCGCAACAGGACCGGATCCAGGCCTGCCAGGGTCGGATCCTCGGCGGGGGCATAGCGACGCAATCCCGGAAGCTGGCCTTGGTCCTTTCTCCCGGCAATCAAACGGTGTTCAACGCTTCCCGAGTGGCCAACGCGGTCAACCGCCGATTCCACGTCTACCGGAACGGCCTGCAAGTGGGAATGGCCAAGGCGATCAATAACGAGCTGATCGAATTGAAGATCCTTCCGCGGTACAAGGACAACGTCGCGCGGTACGTCGAAGTGATCCGCGCCTTGGCCATTTCCGAGACGTCGCCCCAGCGGATGCAACGGATAACGGCGCTGAAAGGGATGCTGCGGAATCCGGACACGGCCCCCCGGGCCTCGTTGCAGCTCGAAGCGATCGGCCCCGACGGGATTCCCCCGTTGCTTGAGGTCCTCGACAGCAAGGATCCGGAGGTTCGCTTGTACGCCGCCGAGGCCCTGGCCTATCTCGATCGCTCCGAGGCCGCCCGGCCGCTGGGCGAACTGGCGGTCCAGTACCCGGCGTTCCGCGTCTATGCGCTGACGGCCTTAAGCGCCATGCAAGATTACCTCGCGATGGAGCAGCTCCACGAAATGCTCTCCTCCTCCAGCGCGGAGACTCGCTACGGGGCCTTCCGGGCCTTGACCGTCATGAGCCTTCAGGATCCGATCACGGCGGACCAGAACATCGGCCGCGATTTCCGCTATCACGTGCTCGACGTGGCCGGGCCGCCGTTGATCCACGTCACTACCAGCCGTCAGGCCGAGATCGTCCTCTTCGGCAAAAATCAGGAGTTCCTCACTCCGTTGGCCATCGACGCCGGTACGAAAATCATGGTCACCAGCGTCAGCCCGAACCAAATCTCCGTTAGCCGGTTCGCCGTCGGTCAGGCCGATCAAAAACGGCTGGTTTCGACCAAGGTGGACGAAGTCATCCGGGCGATCGTCGAATTGGGCGGAACGTATCCGGACGTCGTTCAGACCCTGCAGGAGGCCAAGGCCCAGGGCGGATTGAGCGGCCGGTTCGCAGTGGACGCCTTGCCCAAGGCGGGCCGGACGTACCAACGCACCATCGCCTCCGAGGAGGGCGTCATGCCGGTCAGCGCCGTCGAGACCACGTTGTCCGAGCCGGCCCCGGACTTGTTTACCAAGGAACGACAACACACCTCCCCCCAAGAGGACGGGAAGAAGGCGGAAAAAACCGTCGAGGAAGCCCCGAATTCACCAAAAACTTCCGCAAAAAAACGGAACAGGGAGAATTTTTTCAGTAAAATAAGGAGTTTAGGTTCTAAAAAGTCAGCGGAACCCCAGAAGGTGAATGCCGAATGACGAAGGAATGACAAATGCTTAAATGACAAATGTTAAAAGAGTAATTCTTTGTCATTTGACATTTCGACATTTGACATTCTGGCTTCTTTCGTCATTCTCTCCCCGTAGGGGAGTCCCAGACCGCCTTTCCCTCCCCCTTCATGCTCAAAGCGCTCGAACTGCTGGGATTCAAGAGTTTTGCCGACCGGACCCGGTTCGAGTTCCCCCGGGGAATCTCGGCCGTGGTCGGGCCGAACGGATCGGGCAAGTCGAACATCGTCGACGCCATCAAGTGGGTGCTGGGCGAGCAAAGCGTGAAAAGTCTCCGTGGCAAAGAGATGGCCGACGTGATCTTCAACGGTTCCGGCGCCCGCCGGCCGATGAACACCGCGGAAATCACGCTCACGTTGGACAACTCGCAGCGGCTGCTGGCCATCGAGACGCCGGAAGTGCACATCACCCGCCGGGTCTACCGCAGCGGCGAGGGGGAATATCTGATCAACCGCAATCCCGCCCGGCTCCGCGACATCCGCGACCTGCTTTCCGGCACGGGCTTGGGCACCCAGGCCTACAGCGTCATCGAGCAGGGGAAGGTCGACGTCCTGTTGCAGTCCTCGGCCCGGGATCGGCGGATTATCTTCGAGGAGGCCGCCGGCATCAGCCGCTTCAAGCTCCGTAAGGTGGAAGCCCTGCGGCGGCTGGAACGCGTCGATCAGAATCTCTTGCGGCTGCACGACATTATCGAAGAGGTGGAAAACCGGCTGAAAAGCGTCCGCGCTCAGGCCGGCAAGGCACGGCGCTACAAGGAGTATTGCAACCGGCTGCAGGAATTGCGGACCCAGGTAGCCCTGGTCGACTGGCGGCGGATGACCGAGCGGCTGGAAGGAATCGAGGGGGAAATCCAGACGCTGGCCGGGCAGCGGGACGCCGCCGCCGCCGAAGCCGAAGCCGGCGAGGCCCGGCTCCTGGAAACCGATCACCGCCTGGGCGAGATCAACGAGGCGCTGCGCCAGTCCGACGCCCGCGGCGCCGCCAACCGGGAACGGATCGCCGCCGCCGAGGCCGCCGTCGAGCACGAGCGGACGCGGCTGGCCGACCTGGAGAGCGAGATCGCCCGGCTCCGCCGGCAGTTGACCGCGCTCAGCGCCCGCTCCGGCGATCTGGAGCAGGAACTTGCCGCCGCCGCCGAAGAACGCCAAACCGCCGAGCAGAAGCATCGGCACATCGCCCAATGCGTAGGCCAGTCCGAACGCGAGTTGACCGAACTGATGTCGGTTCTCGATCAACTCCGCACTGAGAACGAGCAGCGTCGCGCGGCCTACATGCAGCAAATGCGGGCCGCCGCCGTGCTGGGCAACGAGCGGGGCGCCCTGGAATCGCAGGTGGCCGCCGCCCAGGACGTCGCCGGGCGCTGCGGCGCGCGGCTGGCCGAGTTGGAACGCCAGCTTGCGGCCTTGACGGAGGAACTGGCCGAGCAGCGCCGGCAGTGCGAGGCCGCCGGGACGCAGGCGGAGGATAGCCGGCGGCGCGTCGCCGAAATCCGGGAGGAACTCACCCAACGGCGGCAGGAACTCCGCCGCCGGGAAGACGAGTTGATGACGCTCCGGCAGCGGCACAGCGGATTGACGGAACGCGTCGCCGTACTGGAAGAATTCGTCCGCCGGCAGGAGGGCCTCAGCGCCGGCGTGAAAGAAGTGCTCGTCCGGGCCGGCAATCCCGAGGACGTCCCCTTCCGCGCCGTGCGGGGATTGGTGGCCGACCTGATCCACGTGAAGGTCGAGGCGGCCCCGCTGGTGGAAATCGCGTTGGGACCCGCCGCGCAGTACGTCGTGGCCGCCCCGGAGCGCGAACTGCTCGATTTCCTGCACCGCGAAGGCCCCCGCCTCAGCGGCCGGGTGGGCTTCTTCTGGTTCGATCCCGGGGAAGAAGGCCGCAATCAAACGGGGAGGGTCGAGGGTCGAGGGTCGAGCGTCGAGCGTCGAGCGTCGAGGGATGAAAGATCTCTTTCGACTTTCGACTCTCGACTTTCGACCTTCGATTTTCTTGAGGGCCGACCGGGCGTGCTCGGCCGCGCCAACCAGTTCGTCGAAACGTCCCCCGAATTCGCCCCGCTGGCGCTCCGCCTGCTGGGCAACACCTGGTTCGTCGAAAAACTCGCCCACGCCCGGCAACTCCTTGAAGAATGCGGAAGTTCCGTCCCTCATCCCTCCCTCCAATTCGTCACCCTGGCCGGCGAACTGCTGACGGCCGACGGCGCCCTGGTCGTCGGGCCGGTGCAGGCCTCCTCCGGGATCATCGCCCGGCGGAGCGAGCTGCGGGCGCTCCGCACCCAGCTTGCGGAACTGGAATCGACCCTGGCCGCGGCCGAGTCGGCGGCCGAAGAGTCCCGAACCGGCGTAACCGGCCTCCGGGAAAAACTAGTCCGGCAGGAGCAAGAGCAGCAACGCGCGTCCGCCGCCCTGGCTGAGTTGCGCCTGGCGATCTCCGCCGCCGAACAGCGCCGCGCGCAATGGACCGAGCAGCGTTCGGCCGAGCAGGAGGAACTCGCCGCGGCGCAGACGCAGCACGATCGCGCCGCCGAACAACTGCGGCTGGCCCAGGAAAAACGCCGGCAGATCGAGCGCGAGCTGGCCGAACGGGAAGACCGCCTGGCGGCGCTGGCCGAGGAAATCACCCAGGCGGAAAACCGGCGCCTGCTCCGCGGCCGGGAGACCACCGAAGTGACGGTCGAACTGGCCAAGAGCGAGGAGCGGCTGCGGAGCTTGAGCGCCCGGCTGCGGCAGTTGGAGACCAATCGGCAGGAGCGGCAGCGGGCCGTGGCCGAGGGCCGCGAACAACTGGACGAGACCCTCCGCCGCGCCGACGACGCCCGGCGGAACATCCTGCACGCCGAATCCGAAATCGCCGAACTCTACCTCCGCAAGGAATCCTTCGCCGGGGAGACCGTCGCGCAGATCAACCAGCGGGAGACGCTCGTTAGCGCCCGGAACGACCTGGCCGCCGAGGTGCAGAAAATCCGCGGCAAGATCCGTAAACACGAGGAAAAAATCCACGCCCTGGACCTCACGGCCAACGAGGTCCGTCACGAACGCGGCACCCTGGCCGACCGCATCCGCGAGGATTACAGCGTCGAGCTGGCCGACCTGGAGCACGACGCGGGGCTGGAAGATCCCGAGCGCCGCGCGGCCGTCCAACAGGAGATCGACGACCTGCGCCGCAAGATCGCCAACCTCGGCAACGTGAACCTCGAAGCCCTCGATGAACTGCAACAGCTCGAAGACCGCTTCCAGAACCTCTCCGGCCAATACCGCGACCTGACGGAGGCGAAAAGCTCGCTGGAAAAGATCATCGAAAAAATCAACGAAGACAGCCGGAAGCTGTTTACGGACACCATGGACGAAGTGCGGGGCCATTTCCAGCGGCTCTTCCGCGACCTATTCGGCGGCGGCCAGGCCGACATCGTCCTGGAAGAAGGCGCGGACGTCCTGGAAAGCGGGATCGAGATCGTCGCCCGGCCGCCCGGCAAGGAGCCGCGGAGCATCTCGCTCTTAAGCGGCGGCGAAAAGACGCTCACCTGCGTGGCCGTCCTGCTGTCCATCTTTCGCAGCCGCCCTAGCCCCTTCTGCGTGCTCGACGAAGTTGACGCCGCCCTGGACGAGGCGAACATCGACCGCTTCACTAAGGTCCTCCAGGACTTCCTCTCCTGGACCCAGTTCATCATCGTCACCCACTCGAAGAAGACGATGACCTGCGCCACGACCATCTACGGCGTGACCATGCAGGAGTCCGGCGTCTCGAAGCAGGTCTCCGTCCGCTTCGAAGACGTCAGCGACGACGGCCGCATCCTCCCCGAACGGCTCAAACAGGCCGAAGAGGAAACGCAGGCCGCCTAAGGGAGAAGCGGAATCCTGCCCCTTCCCTGTTTCAACATTGTTTATCTTTACTCGCAGGAAACGGCAGGATGCCTCTTCTCCTTGAAGCGCTGGAGATATTTCTCCCTGAAGCCTTTTCCAATGTATGATGGGTTGAGGTTGTTTTCAGCGAAATGGCTAATAAGCGTTCTATACAAACGAGTTGTGTCGGGTAGAATAATGACAATCCGCGCACTCCAGTGAAGATGCCAAATGCACTCTTTTTTTCTTTTTGAGAACAATAATGATTGAGTATGACTGGACGACTTTTCTCAAGCAATGGAGCGAGGATATTCTGGCCTCGTCGCTAGGTGAAAAACTTAAAGACAAGGTATCAGAATCAGGCTGGCTAGGTCTTGCTCCAGCAACTGATTCACAGATAACTCAAGCCGAGAAGCGGTTGAAGATCACATTGCCGCCCTCTTATCGGGCGTTCTTGAAGGTTTCTAATGGATGGCGACAGACGACGTTTGCCATTGAGAGGATTTGGGGCACCGAGGAGATTTGCTGGTTTCGAAAAAAAAATCGTGAATGGATCGATGCCTACTCGGGTCCGGCGTCGTTTGGACCGGTAGAAGAACAACCTGATGAAGAATATTTTGCTTATGAAAATACAGAAAATTACCGGTATGGCCAATTAAAAGAAACCCTCCAGATCAGTGAAGAAGGCGACTCGGCCGTCTATCTGCTGAATCCACAGGTGATTACCAAGGACGGAGAGTGGGAAGCATGGTTCTTTGCCAACTGGATTCCCGGAGTAGTGCGCTATCGTTCGTTCCTGGAAATGATGCAAGCGGAATACCATCATTTTGCTCATATTGACTGGAAACAGCCGAAAGGACTAATCGGAGAATTACCCGATGAATATGTAGGATCACCAGGCAGCAGCAAGCGTCGTCTGAAGAAAAAGACTAAACGACGAGAACCGATGGTCTTGGGACGACGTCTCTGTGAATGGACCGTAGATGAACTGGTCAAGATGTTGGAAAAGACGGAATATAGCAAGTTTCGGGAGGAGATTGCCGACATCCTGGGTATGCTTGGTGATCCGCGGGCGGTTGATACACTCATTAGCATGTTGAGGGAAAATAGTCCAGCCTCAACAAGTGCAATATATGCGATAAAGAAACTAGCCCCTGATCGTCTTACGGAACCACTGCTTCAGTTACTCCGAGAACGGCACTTCTGTTCCTTCTTTGCCGCAGCACATGTGCTTTCTGAATTGGGTGAAGAGCGGGCAGTGCCGATCTTGGTCGAGGTTTTGAAAGATACCCGGCCTAAATCAGTACATCAGTCCGAGTATATTGGCCAATTTATTGCCCAATTTCATCAATCGGGTTTCAATGCCTTGGTGGAATTGCTCAAGAGCGACGATTCTCTAATCCGTCGGCGTGCAGCAGTTGGATTAGTTTACTCATATCACCCAGAGGTAAGAGAGCAATTCCTCAAACTTCTGAATGACCCGGATCCGGAAATTCGAGAGATCTCCACAACATCCTTGGAGATTATCCCTCCCAAGAGGAAATCGGGACACAGGTAGGTTTTTGTTTAGGAAAATAAAAAGAGGACATCGAACCACGCAGGACATTATTCGTGATGGCAGCTGCGCAAAATCAACTACGGAAACTGGCCGGCTTGTATGGCGTGCAGGCGTCCTATACGGAAGTCGGCGGACGCCGCCGCGGGGCTTCCGCGGAGTCGCTGCTGCGGATCTTGGCCGCGCTGGGCGCTCCGGTGCAGTCCATTGGCGACGTGCCGGAAGCGATCCGCCTGCGGCAGCGAGAATGGTGGGGACGGTTGTGCGAACCGGCGGCCGTCGCCTGGGAGGGAAATTGCCCCGAAATCGAAATCCGTCTGCCGGAGGGGCAGGGCAGGGGGGTGATCCGCGCTACGCTCCGGCCCGAGACGGGGGAGACGAAGACGTTTGATTTCCAACTCGCCGATTTGCCGGTCTCAGACCGGGCCGAAGTGGAGGGAACGGCCTACGTGGTAAAGCGGCTTCCAGGGCTTGGAAAATTTCCCAACGGATATTATCAACTTCGGTTGGAAACCGAACAGATCGATGGGGAGTTGCTGCTGATTTCGGCGCCGCGAAAGGCGTTTTCGCCGGAGGGCGATGCCGCGCGGAGTTGGGGGATCATGGCCCCGCTGTACGCGATCCACTCCGCAGGGAGTTGGGGCGCCGGGAACCTCTCCGACCTGGCCTCACTCTGGCACTGGGTGGACGGCTTGGGGGGGCAACTGGTCGCCACGCTCCCGATGCTGGCGGCGTTCCTGGACGAACCGTTCGATCCCAGCCCCTACGCCCCGGTCAGCCGGCGATTCTGGAACGAGTTTTACGCCGATCCCCGGCAGACCGCCGAGTTCGCCCGCTGCCCGGCCGTGCAAGATCTCCTGAATTCCACGGCGATCCAGCAGGAACTCGCCGATTTCCGGCGAGAAAGACTGATCGACTATCGTCGGCAGATGGCGTTGCGGCGGCAGGTGTTCGATAAACTGGCGGAATGTTGTTTTACCGAAGGGGGAGAGCGGCTCGGCGCACTGAGGGCATTTACTGCGGCGCGGCCCGAGGTCGAGGACTACGCCCGGTTCCGTGCCGTGACCGACCGCTTGCAGAAGCCCTGGCCGCAGTGGCCGGCGCCGCTTCGCGACGGGCGGATTCAGGACGGGGACTACGACCTCCGGGACTATCGTCGTCACCTGTACGCCCAGTGGATCGTGCAAGAGCAGATGGAATCGCTCTCGGCAGACCTCCGCCGGCGCAGCTCAGGCTTGTATCTCGATCTCCCCCTGGGCGTCCACCGCCACGGCTTCGACACCTGGCGTTGCCCGGATCTGTTCGCTTTTTCCGCCTCCGGCGGCGCGCCGCCCGACAGCGTCTTTACCCAAGGACAAGATTGGGATTTCGCGCCGCTGCGTCCAGAACACATCCGAGCCGATGGCTATCGCCACGTGCTCGACGTTTTCCGCGGGCTCCTGCGTCACGCGGGTATGCTGCGAATCGACCACGTCATGGGACTGCACCGGCTGTACTGGATTCCGGAGGGGATGCCGGCCGCCGACGGGGCGTTCGTCCGCTATCCGGCCGAGGAACTGTACGCCTTGCTGTGTCTCGAATCGCACCGGCACCGGGCGTGGATCGTGGGCGAGAACCTGGGGACCGTGCCGGCCTACGTCAACGCGGCCCTGCGGCGGCACGCCGTCCACCGGACCTACGTGGTGCAGTACGAACTGGCCCCTCGGCCGGGCCAACCGCTGAACGTGCCCGAGCCGCACGCGGTGGCGGCCGTCGATACACACGACATGCCCCCCTTTACAGCCTTTTGGAACGGGGCGGACCTGGACGACCTCCATGCGTTGGGCCTGTTCGACAAGTCGGGCGTCGCCGCCGAACGTGCCCGCCGCTGGACCATTCTTGCCCAACTGGTCGAATTCCTCCGCACGGCCAGCTATCTAGGAAAGGAGGCCGGACATTCCTGTCCGGCAACTGAGGAGGCCGGACATTCCTGTCTGGCTGAACCGACAGGCAAGAATGCCTGTCCTCCTGTTTCGCCGGAGGCAGTGTACGCCGCCGTCATTTCCTGGCTGGCGGCCTCGCCGGCGCAACACCTGTTGATCACCCTAGAGGATCTCTGGTCCGAAACGCAGCCGCAAAACACACCCGGCACGTCCGACCAGCGCCCCAACTGGCGCGTAAAAATGCGGTACTCGCTCGAAGAGATTCAGCAGAATCCCCGATTCCGCGAGTTGCTCGCCCAAGTCGATCAACTACGGCATGATGGGGTCTGATCCTGTATTGCCCCCTTGTCCTCCCATGGCTCGATCCGATAAAATAAACGGCCCCCCAGGATCTCATCATTGGGTAACATCCGGCGAGCCGAAAGTTTCGCCGACCGCTAGCGGCCAGGCTAAATGAAACGGAGAATGGACTGAAAGGGATTTCGATGGAACGCTACATCTGCATTCACGGGCATTTTTACCAGCCGCCGCGGGAGAATCCCTGGCTGGAGGCCGTGGAATTGCAGGATTCGGCGTATCCGTACCACGACTGGAACGAGCGGATTACGGCCGAGTGCTACGCCCCGAACGCGGTCGCCCGGATCATGGATGGCCAGGGCCGGATCGAGAAACTGGTCAACAATTACGCCCGGATGAGCTTCAATTTCGGGCCGACGCTGCTGGGCTGGCTGGAAGTCAACAATCCCGAGGTCTACCATTGCATTTTGCAGGCGGATGCCGAGAGCCGCGAGCGGTTCGGGGGGCACGGTTCGGCGTTGGCGCAGGCCTACAACCACGTCATTCTCCCCTTGGCCAACCGGCGGGATAAATACACCCAGGTGCTCTGGGGGATCCGCGATTTCGAGCGGCGGTTCCAACGCGCGCCCGAGGGGATGTGGTTGCCGGAGACGGCCGTCGATCGGGAGACACTCGAGATCCTGGCCGAGTTGGGCATCCGGTTTACGATCCTCTCGCCTTACCAGGCCCTTCGCTGGAGGGACGTCGGCGGAAAGACATGGCAGGAGGCCGACGGGGGGCGGATCGATCCGACCCGGGCCTACGTGCAGAACCTCCCGGGCGGCCGGAGCATCAACCTGTTCTTCTACGACGGCCCGATCTCGCGGGCGTTGGCCTTCGAAAAACTGTTAACCAAGGGCGAAGACTTTGTCGCCCGGCTGGAATCGGCGTTTTCCAAGGACCGGGATTGGCCGCAGTTGGTGCACATCGCCACTGACGGCGAGACCTACGGGCATCATCACCCGCACGGCGATATGGCCTTGGCGTACGCCTTTCAGTTTCTCGAGGAAAAGAAGATCGCCCGGCTGACCAATTACGGCGAGTACTTGGAGCGGCATCCACCCCAGCAGGAGGTGGAAATCCTGGAAAACACCGCCTGGAGTTGCGTGCACGGCGTCGGCCGCTGGCGGGACGATTGCGGGTGCAATTCCGGCGGCCGGCCGCAGTGGAACCAGGCCTGGCGGAAACCGCTCCGCGAGGCGTTGGATTGGCTGCGGGACACGCTGACGCCGAAGTACGAACGGCTGGCCGGCAAGTCGCTCCGCGATCCGTGGGCGGCCCGCAATCAATACATCGACGTGGTGCTCGACCGCACGCCGGAGAACGTCGACGGTTTTCTCGCCCGGAACGCCTTACAGGACCTGGACGCCGACAAAAAGACCGTCGTGCTGAAACTCCTCGAATTGCAGCGGCACGCGATGCTGATGTACACCAGTTGCGGTTGGTTCTTCGACGATCTGTCGGGCATCGAGACCGTGCAGATCCTCCAGTACGCGGGCCGGGTCGTGCAACTGGCCGAGGAGTTGTTCGAGGCGTCCCCAGGGGACGGCGCCCCCGTCGCGGCGGAAAAGGCCGGGCCGCCTTCCGGTGCAAAGGAGGCGGGGAATCCCAAGGATACACCGAAGAAATCGTCGCCGTCCCCGATGCTGGAGGAGCAGTTTCTGAAGCGCCTCGAGCGGGCCAAGAGCAATCTTCCCGAGCACGGCGACGGTCGGGAAATCTACCAGAAGTGGGTCAAGCCGATGACCGTCGATTGGGCGCGGATCGCCGCCCATTACGCCGTCAGCGCGTTGTTCGAGCCGCCGCCGGAGCGGACCGACGTGTTCTGCTACGCCGCCGAGTGCCGCGATTTCCAAAACCACCAGGCGGGCAAGGTCCGGATGATCGTCGGCCATGCGCTGTTCTCCTCCAAGATTACCCGGGAGAACGCGGAGATGAGTTTCGGGGTGGTCCACTTCGGCGACCACAACGTCAACGGCGGCGTCCGCCGGTTCGAGGATCAACAGATTTACCAGGAACTGGCCGAGCAATTGGCGGAAGTCTTCGCCAAGGCCGATTTTGCCGAGCTGCTTCGGGTCATCGACCGGGGCTTCGGCGAATCGACCTATTCGCTCCGCTCGCTGTTCCGCGACGCCCAACGGGCGGTGCTGAAGCGGATCCTGCAGGGGCAGCTTGCCGAGGCCGACGCCGCCTACCGCCGAATCTACGAGGAGAACCTGGGCACCATGCGGTTCCTCACGGAGTTGGGGATCCCACAGCCCAAGGCCTTCCAGGCCGCCCTGGGATTCCTGCTGAACACCGACATCCGCTGGGATCCCGAGGAAGAGGAACCGTCGGTGGAGCACGTCCGTTCGCTGCTCAGCGAGGCCGCCGCGCAGCGCGTCGACTTGGACCTGGCCGGCGTGGCCCTCCGATTGAGCAAACGGCTGACGCAACTGACCGACGCCTTCCGCGAGAATCCGCAGGAGCTGGAACGGCTGCAGGAGGCCGACGGAATGGCCGGTCTGGCCCGCTCGCTCCCCTTCGCCGTGGATCTGTGGCACGCACAGAACGTCTATTTCGAGTTGATCAATACCCAGTGGCCGGACGCCCTGCAGCGCCTCCAATCGGGCGAGACGGACGCCGAACCGTGGCTCGACCTGTTCGTCGATTTCGGCGAAAAGCTGGGTATTTGCGTGGAGCCCTTAAAAAAAAACTCCATAAAGCAAAAAGCGTCCCCTCGCTGATGACGATCGTCCGCGAGTGCTTCGCCCGCCGGCGGATTCCGGCGGCCACCTACCGCTTGCAATTCCACCGGGATTTCACCTTCCGCGACGCGACGGCCGTCGTCCCCTACCTCGAGAAGCTGGGCATCAGCGATTGCTACGCCTCGCCGATCTATCAAAGCCGCTCCGGCAGCCCGCACGGCTACGACGTTTGCGACCACGGCCGGCTCAATCCCGACCTGGGGACCGAGGAAGATTTTCAGCGGTTCATCCAAACGCTCACGGAGCGGGGGATGGGCCTGATCCTGGACGTGGTGCCCAACCACATGGGCGTCGGCGACGAGGCCAACGCCTGGTGGATGGACGTGCTGGAAAACGGCGCCAGCTCGGTCTACGCCCCCTGTTTCGACATCGACTGGGAACCCGCCAATCCGGCGCTCCATCAAAAGGTCTTGCTGCCCGTGTTGGGCGACCAGTTCGGCAAGGTCCTGGAAGCAGGGCAAATCCGGCTGGTCTACGAGAACGGGGCCTTCCATTTCACCTACTTCGAGATGAAGCTGCCGATCGCCCCCCGCACATACATCCCGATCCTCGAAGACCAACTCTCCCGCTTGGTCGAAACGCTCGGCGAGACCCAGGAGGACGTCCAGGAATTGCGGAGCATCCTGACCAGCCTGAGCCATCTGCCGCTTCAGACCGAGGTCTCGGCGGAAAAGATCGAAGAGCGGAACCGGGAGAAGGAAGTCATCAAACGCCGCCTGACCGCCCTTTGCGAGCGGAGCGCCGCAGTGCGGAAAACCCTGGACGCGACGGTCGGCCGCTACAACGGCACGCGGGGCGATCCGCGGAGCTTCGACCTCTTGGAGGCCCTGCTGGACCAACAGGCCTACCGGCCGGCGTTCTGGCGGGTCGCCACCGAGGAAATTAATTATCGGCGGTTTTTCGACGTCAACGAACTGGCGGCGATCTGCACGGAAAATCCCGTCGTCTTCCAGGAAACCCACCAATTGGTCCTTAAGATCCTGGCCGAAGGCAAGGCCGGGGGACTACGGATCGACCACCCCGACGGCCTGTGGAACCCGGCCGAGTACTTCCGCCGCTTGCAGCAGGAGTACGTGCTGACCAACGTCCGGACGCACCTGGCGCCCGAATACCACGGCGAGGACCTCGAACAACGGGTGGACGAATGTTTCCAGCGGGAGTTGACCGCGCCCGAGGCCCCCCGACCCCGCTGGCCGCTGTACGTCGTGGCCGAGAAAATCCTCTGCGCCGACGAGAACCTGCCGGAGGATTGGGCCGTGGCGGGGACCACGGGCTACGATTTCCTTAACGAGCTGAACGGCCTGTTCGTCGCCGGAGAGTCGGCCCGAGACTTCGACGCGATCTACGCCCGGTTCCTCGGGCGCTCCTTCGATTTCTCCGAATTGGTCCGCACGGCGAAAAAGATGATCATGCTGGTCTCGATGGCGGGCGAGATCAACGCCCTGGCGCACCAACTGGACCGGATCTCCGAGCGGAACCGGCAGTACCGCGACTTCACCCTGGGCAGCCTGGCCTTCGTCATCCGCGAGATGATCGCCTGCCTGAACGTCTATCGCTCGTACGTCACGGGGCCGGAGGGCGTAGCGCCCCACGACCGTCGCTTCGTCGAGGACGCCACCGCCACCGCCAAACGGCTCAATCCCCGCACGGCCGCCTCGATCTTCGATTTCGTCCGCGACACCCTGCTGCTGGACAACCTGCCGGGATTCCGGGAGGAGGACCGCCCACTGGTCATCGCCTGGTCGATGAAGTTCCAGCAGGTGTCCGGTCCGGTGATGGCCAAGGGCGTGGAAGACACGGCGTTTTACATCTACAACCGGCTGGCCTCGCTGAACGAAGTGGGGGGGCGCCCCAGCCGCTTCGGCGTTTCGGTAGAGGAATTCCACGCCGCCAACGCGGCCCGGGCCAAACAGTGGCCTCACGCCCTGCTGGCCACCTCCACCCACGACACCAAGCGGAGCGAAGACGTCCGGGCGAGGATCAACGTCCTCTCGGAAATGCCCGAGGCGTGGCAGGCCGCCGTCGACCGCTGGGCGGCGCTAAACGCCTCGAAAAAACCCCTCGTCGACGGAAGTCCCGCTCCCGACCGCAACGACGAATACCTCCTCTACCAGACGCTGGTGGGAACCTGGCCGGATGAAGTCGAAGCGGCATCTTGCCGCTTCACGGCGAAAGGTGAAAACCCGAAGGAAGAAGAAAGATGGGGAGAGAGGAAAAAGGGAAAGGAACAAACGAAAGGACCGCCCATCACACTATCCGGCGAGGCCCTGACCGCCTACCGCGACCGCATTGCCGCCTACATGGAAAAGGCAAGCCGGGAAGCAAAAGTCCACACCAGTTGGATCAATCCCCATCAGGCCTACGACGCCGCCGTGCGCGACTTCGTGCATCGGCTGCTCGGCGGCGATCCAGAGGACGCCTTTCTCGCGGATCTCGTCCCCTTTTCCCGTCGCGTGGCCTTTTTCGGCCGACTGGGCGCCTTATCGCAGACGCTGCTGAAGCTCGCCTGCCCCGGCGTGCCCGACTTCTATCAAGGGACCGAACTCTGGAACTTCCGCCTGGTCGATCCGGACAACCGCCGCAACGTCGACTATCCCCTCCGGCACAAGCTGTTGACCGAATTGCTGCAAGAAGAATCAGCCTCCCCAACGCAGCGCACCTCCCTCTTGAACCAACTGCTGGTGCACGGTGAAGACGGACGACTGAAGCTGTTTGTTATCTCCAGGATGCTCCACTTCCGCCGCGACCACCGTACCCTATTCGACGCGGGCGAATACCTGCCGCTGGATTGCGAGGGCAAGCGCGCCCGGCACGTCTGCGCCTTTGCCCGACGGCACGACGACGAGGTGTTGATCGTCGTCGCCCCGCGTTGCCTCGTCGGACTGACCGGCGGGACAGAAAAACTCCCCCTCGGGAAGTCGGTTTGGGAGGACACGCGGGTGACGGTCCCCGGCGAATTCTCACTCCATCGGCTGCAAAACCTCTTGACGGGTGAATTGCCCACTTTCAAGAAGCAGAAAAACCATTGGGAACTGCCCTTGGCTCGCATCCTGAAACAATTCCCGATCGCGGCCTTGATCGTGGAGCATCATTCATAAGATTTTTGTTTGTTTATCTTTTGATTGTTAAAAATAGTGAGTTGTCCACGAGTCCATGTTCAAATATCTTAACATCAAAAGTCTAGCCGTTTCTAATCCATTTCGCATAAGTTATTATCGTTAAGAAAGTTACAACGTCATCTTTTTGATAGTTGTTACAGACAAAAACATCACGGATATTTAGAGTTTTATCTGATTGCTTGACACTCTCCTCACCTTTGGTATAATCCGTCAACTGCGTGAATCGCATTGCCTGTGCAGTCTGCAATGAATGCGATAGCTGGATGGTTTGTGTAATCTGCGGCGCATGTGTGTGGCTTGTACGATCAATGAGGCTGTAGGTACGATCTTTTTTTGTTTCTTACTTCTGAGGAGATTGGTTATGAAGTATTTACTTGCACTTCTGGCAGTAGTCGCCTTGTTTGCCGGTCAAGCAGTGGCGGCCGACGGCAACGTGTCCAACGACATGTTGGCGAAGATGGGTTTGTCGAACATGCAGACCATCAGCGACGCCCAGGGGACCGCGGTCCGCGGAATGGGTTTCCAGGGTTGCGTCAGCTTCAACGTCAGCGCCTTCGTCGCGAACATGTGGGGCGCCAGCTCATTGGCTGAACAGTGCGGGACCGTCAACTTTGACGCACCCTTCAAGAAGACGTTGACGGTCGAGATTAAGAACCGCGCCGACGTTCCCGGGATGTGCGGGAAAATCACCGCCGGCAGTTGTTTCACGCTGAAAATTTATTAATTCCAGAAAGCGGCCTTCCTTGCGGCTGCACGGGTTCCTTGATTCCACAGAGATCGTATCAAGCCACACGAAACGGCACGGCGGTTCTTGACCGCCGTGCCGTTTGTCATTTCCCGTCGTGATCAGAGTGCCGGATCGCTTACCAGGTGAATCCGGTGGCGATCGTGAAACCGATCAAATCGACCTGGGCGTCGCCGGCGGTGGCCGTGGCGACGCCGAGGTATTCCTCCGGTCCCGCATAGGAGCATTGCGTCCCCGAACCGGTTTTGCTGGTATCCCAGTATTGATACTCGACGGCGAAGCGGAAGAAGGCGTCGGCAATATATTTCGATAGTTCGAAGTTCCACTGGACGCCCAATTGGATTTCGCCGATGAACAGCGTCCCCTTGGTCTCAATCAGCGTGGAGGCTCCGCCAATGGCCACTCCTTGCCCCAGCCAGAAGGCGGTGGTTTGGTAGTAGTTCGAGGCGCCGTCGTCCCAGATCAGCGAACCGCGGAGGTTATAGAAGAGGTGCAGGTTGTCGCAGCCCAGGGGTTTCAGGCCGGCCCATCCCGCCGTAATCCCCGCGCCGCTGACGTGATGCCGCGAGAAGGCGGAACCGGAATACAGGCCCCACTGTTCAACCACGTCTCTCACTGCCAAACCGGTCTCCTGCCTGAGTTCCGCGTAACGCGCACCGAAAGAGAGAATATTTCGGGTTTTTCCCCAGCAGAAAAGCCGGGTGCCTTCGATATCAAATGTTTCCGCCTTGAAAATGCTCACGGCGTTGGACCAACAACCGTCCTCGATCGGCCCGCAACCGCCCATGACCGGGGTAATCACTCCGCCCGGCTCGCACATCCGCCAGTACCGGGCCATGACCCCCCAGTGTTCTCCTTGAAGTCCCAGCCAAATCCGCGGAGTAATGTACAATCCTTTCACCTCCGCCGGCCCCGAGGAGAAGACGTCCACCGGGGCCTCCTCCGGCCCGACGGCGAAGGTCGCCGCTTGGTCGTTTTGTTGGGGTGAAAGCCAGACGGCCTCGACGCCCGCCACCCAATGCGGACCGGGGTTGCAGCACCCGGGTTGGCAGGAGACGCACGTGGGGCCACAGGCCTCGGCGTTGTCCGGCGTTTCCGTTTTCGACTCCAGGACTGTTTTCTTCAGGGCGAGCGTGGGTTCGCCGTCTTGGAGATAGGCAACCGTTTGCTCGACGGAATTCGGCTCCGGCACAACCAGGGGCGCCAGGGAATCGAGATCCTCGGCGGCGAAGCCCCCCGTCGAAAGACTCAAGACCAGGCCAACCCCGATCAGAGCCATGAAGATTTTTGCTCCATAAGACGCACGCATTGTTCTGGTTCCTCCATGAATAGGTCCGGGACTCGTTTTCCATCCTTGCGGGGATTATGGGTCGGACGAATCCCACAAATTATGATTGTTTTCCCGGTTAGCGAAGATCGGAGAAAAACTCCGTCCTGCCTGGCTCGAAATCGGCCTGCTACAAACCGAAAATTGATGCAAATAGGTTTTCTCCGCACAACCGGAACAACCCGAAAATCTTCCCTTAAAGGAATACTCCTTCCGTGGCGTTCGCAACGCGGCAGATTCTGTGCAAGAGGGGACGCAGCGTTTTAAGTCCCATTGAAAAAACGACTTGCGCCGGAAAGAACGGGTTCGATTCAAGCAAAAGAGAGGTCTCCAAGAAGATGGACACCCCCTGATCTAGCGGAAGGATCAGGAACAGGGGCCTCTTCATGCGGGAAATCAAAACGGCAGTCCGGTTCTCCGGATTATTCCTCATTTTCCCTTTAGGTAAGATATTCCGTTTATGCCGGTTGTGCCGCGGGGGGGCCGAGCCTTCGATATGATTATCGCTACATCCGATAGATCAATTATTATTGCTACAACCGATACAAATGGTGTTTGCGGAATACTATCACGGAAGTGAATTCGTCGATCCATAGAAAGGCATCCTCATGGAGGGGGAACTCTTTTCTTTCACAATGTGCCGGGGATTGTTGCTCGGCGGTCTCCTTTGTTTCGGCGCCGCGACGCAAGGCAGGAGCGGCGAACCGGCAGCGGCCGCGCCTTCCGGTGGCGCGGTCTCCATGACTTTCCGGGAAGTCAATTCCTCGACGGGGGGCCAGGACGTTGCAGCCCGGGCGGCCGTCGAAGGACAAAACTCCTTAAGGGCCTTCCCAACCACTTTACCTCGCGCCCCGACGGAGTCGGTTGCCATCACGTTGTGGAATCCCGATAATCCCTGCCGGCAATCGAAGGTGTGGACCCCGCCGCAGGCTCTTCTCCCCGGGGAGCCTGCGGCGTTGCTGGCCGTGAAGCCGGAGACCTCGGTTCCGGGAAGCTCCTCGTTGAAAGTGCGTCCCGCGGCGATGGTTTCTCCTCCGGCGACGCTGCCCGAGACAATCGACATGATTCCAGTCTCGAATAGGTTATTCAAGGACGAGGGTCAAACCGCCGGGGGCGACGCACCGCCGATGCCGCCCCCGCTCGGCGGGGCCTCCCCGTCGTCGAGTCCCCAACCGGCGCCGCCTTCCTCCACGGAAAAACTGGGGGAAGAACCGCCGAGTTACAATCTGGAATTTCTCCGGCAGCAGACGGTCCTGCTGAAACCGTGCCAGTGGCAACTGGACGTCGGAATATCGTATCTGTACGACAATCATCCCTATCCGGCGTTGACGCCCCTGGCGGAATTGGCCGACGCCCGGATCCGGCAGCGGATGTTGACCGTTCCCCTGGAACTCCGCTACGGGCTTTTTGAGAACGTGCAGTTGTTCGCCAATGCCCCCTTGGGCTGGACGAACCAGGAGATTTCCTACCTGGGAGCAGATGAGTTTTCCAACGACGGCGGGATCGGCGACACCAACCTCGGCGTCTCGATCCTGCTGCACAAGAGCTGCGGCGTGAGCTGTTCGCCCGACGTGATTGCGACCCTGGGGATCACCGCGCCCACCGGGCCGGGCAATGCCTTGCTGGGACTGTTCGAGACGCCGGGAGCGACGTTCGGCCAGGGGTATTGGACCGCCAACTGGAGCTTTTTATTTATCCACCAGTACGATCCGGTAATCATGTTCTACGGATTCGGAGGAAGGCATTTCTTCACCCGGCAGATCGACGACGTGGACGCCAAGCCCGGCGATCAGTATGTCTATCAAATGGGATTCGGTTTCGCCGTCAACGAACGGATTACCCTGAGCACGGCGTTTGTGGGCTACTACGTGACCGAGGCCCGGCTGGCCGGCGCAGTGCTCCCGGGCACGATCATCGAGCCGATGTTCCTGCGGTGCGCCGCGACGATCATGCGGCCCAACCGGCGGATTCTGGAGCCGTACGTCGAGTTCGGCCTGACGGACGACGCCCCCGACGCACACGTCGGCGTGACCTGGACGTTTTAAAAGAAACCGTTTAGCCCCGGCACTTGTGCCGGGCGTGCATGAGAATACGTCCTACGCCCGGCACAAGTGCCGGGGCTAAACGGAACGTACAACCATTCATTTTCCAAGACGCCTTACCTAAAACGGGAAAGTATGATCCGGACGCTATCCAGCACGATCGGGGCCGTCCTGGCGGCGTGCCTGACGCTCGGGGCGGCGGCCTCCGCCAACGAGCCGCACACCAAGGTCCCCGTCCGCGATCCCGAGCACATCGTCCGGAAATCGCCCTGTAACTGGAAGGAGCTGAAGCAGCGGAACATCGTGATGCAGAGCCGGGATTATTCCTGCGGGGCGGCGGCCCTCGCCACGATCCTCCGCTACTTCTGGGGCGACGCCGTCAGCGAGGAGCAGGTCCTCGAGGCAATCACGTTGAACCTCACGCCCGCGGAATTCAAGGACCGTGTCAAGAATGGTCTGGCCATCAGCGACCTCCGCCTGGCCGCCGTGAAGATGGGCTACGCGTCCTCGATCGGCACTCTGAGTTTTTACGATCTCTCCAAATCCAAGGTCCCGTTGGTCGTGGGCATCGAGACGGGCGGCCACAAGCATTTTGTCGTGTACCGCGGGACCGACTGCCGCTACGTGTACGTGGCCGATCCCATCCGCGGCAACATCCGGATCACCGTACAGGAATTCATTTCCCAGTGGCAGAAAAAGACCATCCTGGCGGTGGCCAAGCCCGGCCGGGACCTTCCGAAGGTCTCGCCGCTGAGCATCCGCTGCCGGGAGATCCAACGCGGCGAATTGAACCTCCAGATGGTCCGCTCCCACCTCTCGCGGCCGATCTCCAAAGCCGCCAAGTAACGAGTCTTTCCGCCGCATCTTCTCAACGCCCCGCGATGGCAATCGCGGGGGTCCACAAAGGCTTTTTTCAAATACTCCGCTATCCCGGTTTCTTCGCAATCCCATCGCCAAGGGGGGATGTATCCCTGCTTTGAAAAAAGGAATATAATGGAAAATCGACCTTTTAAGAAAACAGGAACAACCATCATCCGGACCTTCGAGGACTCTTTCCGACACGGCCGAAGCAAGGCAAAACGCATTAAGGTTTCCGGCACGCATTTTTTCCGACGACACCGGGGTGCATTTCGTGAGGAGTGCGTTGTGATCCAGACCCAATGCTCTCAATGTAAAAAGCGTTACAAGGTGCCCGAAAAACACGCGGGCAAAAGGATCCGCTGTCCTCAGTGCAGCGGTACGATTCAGATTCCTCAAGCGGCGCAAGCCTCCCCTCCGATTCCTCCTGCGGCGCAGGCTCCCCCGCCGCTCGGCGGATTGGCCGACTTTCTGGAATCGGAATTAACCAGCGGCCCGGCCGTCGCCGATCCGCGTCCCCGGGAAGCGTCGTCGCCCTTTCAGCCGTCGGCAGGAGCCGCGATGCCCGCCAGACCAGCGTTTACTCCAGGCGGCCCAGGTTTGCGTGCCGGATCTTCCTCCTCCCGACAAAAAACTCAGGGGATTCTTACCGGCGGATTGAAAAAAGTGCTGTACATCGCCGGCGGCGTTCTTCTAGGTTTGATCCTGCTGTTGGTGGTCGGAAGTTCGAATAGTTCGGTGGCCGCGAGTATTTTTTGGGGGCTGTTCCTTCTTGGAATACTCACTTGCATCGCAGCCGGTCTATGGCAATTGGTAATCATATTTTCAGAAAGCCCTCTTCTCGGGTTATTGTGCTTTGTGCCATTTATCGGATTTTTCGTGTCGATTTACTGCCTGATTGCATTCTGGTACCGAATGAAATACCCGTTTTTTCTCTATCTATCCGGCATTGCAATTATGGTATTCAGCGGATTCTTTGCAGGCGTCACGCATGCGGGCATAAATAATCGAAACTCCGTGAACACTTTTTCTTCACGGAACATGCCGGGCAGTTGTGCGACGCCTCTTTCGAAATCTCCTTCTCATTTTCCGATCGCCAAGGACTTATAGGCCAAGACTTGAGTCTTGGGAGAGAGCAAAAGTACCCCCGGCGTGTTTCACGAACCCGCGGCCTCGTGCCCCGGTTCTCCATTTTCGCCTCTCTCCAAGTCTGGCGGCTGGTGGTGTTAAAAGAATCCTCGTTTTCCCTCATGGTTCGCCGACGTGAAGATGCTATAATCTTCTCACATGACGACGCCGGTTACCATCGACACGCTTCTCAGTAGATTAAATCCCCAGCAGCGCGCCGCCGCTACCCACGGCGACGGGCCGCTGCTGATCGTGGCCGGGGCGGGCACGGGCAAGACCGCCACGTTGGTCCACCGCGTGGCGTGGCTGATCGCCCGGGGCGTGGAGCCGAGCCGGATCCTGCTGTTGACCTTCACCCGACGCGCCGCCACCGAGATGCTCCGCCGCACCGACGCCCTGCTCGGGCAGCTTTCCGACGTCAGGCGGCAAGATGATGCTCCTCCGGAAGATGACGATGCTTCCGAACCAACCGCCACCGCCTCTCTCCAACGCCCCCGCATCTCCCGGGTCTGGGGCGGGACCTATCACGCCATCGCCACCCGGCTCCTGCGGCGCTTCGGCAAGACCCTCGGGCTGCCGCCCGCGTTCACCATCCACGACCGCGGCGACTCCGAAGATTTAATGAACGTGGTCCGCACCGAGTTGAACCTGGCCAAGACCGACAAGCGGTTTCCGAAGAAGGGGACCTGCATGGACGTCTACAGCCGTTGCGTCAATGCCCAGATCAAGCTGGAGCAGGTGTTGGAAACCGCCTTTCCCTGGTGCCGACAGTGGATCGAGGAGCTGAAAAAACTCTTCGACGGCTACACCGATCACAAGGAAGCGGCGGGGATCCTCGATTACGACGACCTGCTGCTCTATTGGCGCTCGCTCCTGCAGGATCCGCCGACCGGCGACCGCGTCCGCGGGCTGTTCGACTGCGTGCTGGTCGACGAGTATCAGGACACCAACACCTTGCAGGCCGATATTCTCCGCCTGCTCTCGCCCGAGGGCCGGGGCGTGACCGTGGTCGGCGACGACGCCCAGTCGATCTACGCCTTCCGCGCCGCCACCGTGCGGAACATCCTCGACTTCCCCAAGCAGTTCGTCGGCACGACCGTCGTCACGCTGGAGCAGAACTACCGCAGCACGCAGCCGATCCTGGACGCCACCAATGGAATCATCAGCCTCGCCCGGGAACGATTCACCAAGAACCTCTGGTCGGAGCGGACCGCCGGCGTCCGGCCACGCCTGGTGCACTGCGAAGACGAGGAAGATCAGGCCGACTACCTCATCCGCCGGATCCTCACGCACCGCGAGGAAGGGATCGACCTGCGGCGCCAGGCCGTGCTCTTCCGGGCATCGCATCACAGCATGTTGCTGGAAGCGGAGTTGGCCCGGCGCGACATCCCCTTCCACAAATACGGCGGCCTGAAGTTCGTGGAGACCGCCCACGTCAAGGACCTGCTGGCCTTTCTGCGGCTGGCCGAGAATCCCCGGGACGTGGTCTCGGGAATGCGGATTCTGCCGCTGCTGCCGGGCATCGGGCCGGGGAAGGCCGGGAAGCTGCTCGGCGCGCTTCGGGCCGCCGGGGGGAACCTCCAGGCCTGGCGCGAGTGGACCCCGCCCGCCGAGGCCCGGGAGATCTGGCCGAAATTCGTGAAACTGCTCCAGTCTCTAGTGGAGACCGCCGACGCGCTGCCGACGCAAATCCACCGCGTGCGGAAATTCTATGCGCCGCTGTTGGAAGGAAAATTCGACAACTCCGCCCCCCGGCTCCGCGACCTGGAGCAGTTGGAGCTGATCGCCTCGCGGTACCGCAACCGCGGCCGGTTCCTGACCGCGCTGACGCTCGATCCGCCCAGCTCGACGCAGGACCTGGCCGGCGATCCGATCCTCGACGACGATTATCTTGTCCTCAGCACGATCCACTCGGCCAAGGGCCTGGAATGGGACGCCGTCTACGTGATCCATGCCAGTGACGGCAACATCCCCTCCGACATGGCCGCCGGCAGCCCGGAGGAGATCGAAGAGGAGCGGCGGCTGTTCTACGTGGCCCTGACCCGGGCGAAGAACCATCTCTACGTCAGTTTTCCGATGAAATACTACTCCAGCCCCTGGATGGGCGCCCGTCACGGCTTCGCCCAGCGGACCCGGTTCCTGCCCGACGCGGTGCTGGAGCGTTTCACCCAATGCGTCTCCGAAGGTCCGGAATCCCTCGACGACGACGCCCCCGACGGCCGCCCCGTCGGTCCCCGCAGCCGTTCGATCCGCGGGGGGATGAAAAGGCTGTGGTCGTAAACAACTTCCCCTCTCCCTTTGGGAGATGGCAGGGTGAGGGCGGTTGGTTGATCAGGAAGAAAAATTCGCCCGTTCTCAGGAATCTATGGGGCACTGGGCGGAAAAAGTTCTGGCCGACTTTCAAGCCGGGTAGTCTTCAAGCAATCAATTCTACGGCGGGTCATGCCCCCCGCGATTCCACGGATTGCAGCGGCAGATCCGCCACAGCCCTCGGGCGGCGCCGCGCAGGGTCCCGTATTTCCGCACCGCCTCGATAAAATACTGGCTGCACGTCGGCTGGAAGCGGCACCGCCCGCCGAGGAGATGGCCGAACGTCACCTGGTACAACCGTGCCGCCCCAATCAGCAGCCGGCCCGGCAGGGCGATAATGAAGTCCCAACAAGTCCGTAGGTTATGCTTCAGCATAACATCATTACCAACAAGAAATCTTATTTCGATTTGTAGGAGGCGGCTCCCGCCGCCGATTGCGATCTTTTTTCCATTCCATCGGCGGCGGGAGCCGCCTCCTACAAGGAGAGTTTCCGATTGACCTTTTCCGCCAACCGGCAGAGGGAATCCATCAGTGCTTGTAATTCCGGTTCCTCGGTACCGCGGGGGATGACGACCAGGTCGATTCCCGGGGGAAGCCGCGGCCGGGTCAAGCGGAAGGCCTCGCGCAACAGGCGTTTCCAGCGGTTGCGGACCGTCGCCTTGCCGACCTTCCGGCCCACCGAAAGTCCCAATCGCGGATGGTCAAGCCCATTCGGGCAACCGTAAATAAGCAACCGCGAATCCGCCGCCGTGCACCGCCGCCGATACGCCCGCCGATAGTCGGCCGGGCGGCGGAGACGGTACTGCGGCAGGAAACGCTGGTCGGACATGGGAGGATGCTAAAATGACGAATGTCTAATGACGAATGACGAAAGAAATCCGAAGGACGAATGTCGAAATTCATTTTCCTTCGTCATTCGGATTTCGGATTCCTTTCGTCATTCGTCCTTCGTCCTTCGGCATTCCTCTTCTACCACCGCAGATCCTTTCGCGGCTCCTGGACGTACCGGCCGTCGATCTCGTGGAGCGTCTCGCGATCGGCCGGCGAGAGATCCTTGGGCAGGACGATCTGGATTTCGGCCAGCAGGTCGCCGGCCGGCCGGCGGGGCGGGACAATGCCGTAGCCTTTCACGCGGAGCTTGGTGCCGCTGGAGGCGCCGGGCGGAACGGTCAAAGCGACTGTGCCCCGCGGCGTGGGGAGGTCGATTTTCGTGCCGGCGGCCGCCTCGCCCAGGGTGACCGGCACGCGAACCAGCAGGTGGTTGCCGCGACGTTGGAAGCAGGGGTGCGGCGTCACGCGGACCGTCAGGAGGATGTCGCCGGGCGTCCCGCCGCGCGGGCCCGGATTGCCCTGCCCGCGGACGCGGATCTTCTTGCCGTCCTCGATGCCCGCCGGAATCTTGACCGAAAGCGTATCAACCTTGCCCGAGGGACGCTGGACGCCGAATTCCACCTGGCCGCCGCTCACGGCCGTGACGAAGGGGATCTGCACTTCGTGGGCGATGTCGCCGCCGCGCTTGGGCGCCGCGGTCCTTCCACCGGTGGCTCCCCCGGCCCCTCGAAATTGTTTGAACAGGTCGGCGAATCCGCCCCCGCCGGGTGCGCCCCCGGCCCCGCCGCCGGTCGCACCGCCAAACCGCTCGCCGAAGAACTGGCTGAAGTCGAAGTCCTCGGGACTAAAGCCCTGTCCGCCCGCCCCCCCCGGCCCACCGCTCCAGGTGTACGTGTACTGCGGCCCGCCGGCCCCGGCCGTCTCGAACGAACTGCCGTAGCGGTCGTACATTTCCCGCTTCTCGGGCTTGCTCAGGACATCGAAGGCCCCTTGGATTTCCTGGAACTTCTTCGTGGCCGATTTATCGTCGGGATTTTTGTCGGGATGGTATTTCTTGGCCAACTCCAGGTAGGCTTTCCGGATGTCAGCCTGCGAGGCGTTGCGCGGCACGCCCAAAATCTTGTAATAGTCCTCGGCCATGGCGTTGATGAGCTTCCCGCTTCCCCCGATTGGAGGGGCAAATGTATCAAAAAGGCCAAACCGCGACCACGGGCCGCGGCTTCCCAGACAAACACTATCCTATTCTTAAATAATAGACGCCCGTCATCAAGATGGACTCCCCCGCCGACGGATGGGATCGCGCTCGTTTTGCATAAAGTAGCCGGCGGCTAACAGCCGCCGAGGGATACGTGAATGCCACGCGGCGGCTGTTAGCCGCCCGCTACTGGATGCCACTATTAACTACATTGCGGGATGGGCTGACGATGTTTCTTAAACCGTGTCGGATATTGTGGTATCGTCGAAAAATACCGCTCCACGTTGCGGTATTGGTCCTGGTGTTGGGAATCCCGCAAACGCTGCCGGCCGCCGCCGGGCACTTGGAGCTGAAAGTGGTGGACCAGGACACCGGCCGGCCGCTGCCCTGCCGGATGCACCTCAAAGGGCCGACCGGCCGGCCCGTCCGGATTCCCAAATTGCCGTTCTGGCAGGACCATTTCGCCTTTCCCGGCCAAGTTCAGCTCACGCTGCCTCTGGGGCATTATACGTTCGAGTTGGAACGGGGCCTGGAGTATCTCGACCGCACGGGCCATTTTACAATCAACCAGTTTGCCGACGATTCGCACCAGGACGAGCTGCATCGGTTCGTCGATATGGCCGCCCACGGCTGGTACTCGGGCGACCTGGACGTCCGCCGGCCACCCACCGAAATCGAGCTGCTGATGCTCGCCGACGACCTGCACGTGGCCGAGGTCGTCACCTGGAGCAACAAGCCTGCTAAAAAACTCAAATCGCGCCTGAAAACCGAACCGGTGCTGTTCGACGGCAATCGGTGCTACCATCTCCTGACCGGGGCCGAGTCATGCTCGGGCTCCCTGGTGACGTACCATCGGCTGGGCGAACCGTTGAAACTCCCCGCGGAAAATGCAGCCCCCTTCAGTCTGGTCCGCCACGTCCTGGAGGCGAAAGAAAAATTCCCCAACGCATGGATCGACGTCGGCCGACCGTTTGCCTGGGACCTGCCGACACTTGTGGCGCTGGGGGCGGTCGATTCGATCCAGGTGGCCAACAGCCATCTCCGCCGGGGAAGCCTGCTGAAGAGCGAGTCCGGCGGCAAGCCCCGCGATAAATTCCTCTATCCCGATCCCCGCGGCAACGCCCAGTGGTCGCAGGACATCTACTTCAAGCTGCTGGACTGCGGCCTGCGGATTCCGCCCTCGGCCGGTAGTGGCTCGGGCGAAACGCCCAATCCGGTGGGCTACAATCGGATGTACGTCCACGTGCCCGGTGATTTCTCCTATGACGCGTGGTGGAAAAATCTCCGCGCCGGCCGGGTGTTCGTCACCAACGGGCCGCTGATGCGGGTCGACGTCGACGGCCACTCACCGGGCCATGTCTTCCAGGCCGACCGGGGCCAGGCCATCGAGCTGGAGATCGGCCTGACGCTCTCCACCCGGCAGCCGATCAGCTACCTGGAGATCATCAAGGACGGGAAAATCGATCGCTCGATCCGCTTTGCCGACTACGCCGGCACCGGCCGGCTGCCTAAAATTCGCTTCGACCGCAGCGGCTGGTTTGCCCTCCGCGCGGTGACCGACGATCCCCAGGGCTACTGTTTCGCCCTGACCGGCCCCTACTACGCCGAGATCGCCTACCAGCCCCGGATCAGCAAAAAGGCCGCCCAATTCTTCCTCGATTGGGTCATCCAGCGCGGTAAGCAAATCAAGCTCGATGATCCCGCCGAGCAGAAAAAAATCCTCGCCGACCACCTCCAAGCCTACGAGTTCTGGAAAAATCTGGTAGAAAAAGCCAACGCCGACTAACCCGTTTAGCCCGGGCACTCGTGCCCGGCGTTTCACCGGTCATCTGCATTGCCGAGGATGTTGCTCCGCCGCGTCAGCGGCGTCATGTGAATAGCCGGGGGTGCAGCGGAGCGCAACCCCCGGATCAAGGTCCCATCCCCCATTCCCCAGCCGCGTCAGCGGCGTCATGTGAATAGCCGGGGGTGCAGCGGAGCGCAACCCCCGGGTATGATACGGCCATTAAATCTCCGCCGCGCTAGCGGCGGGACATCGACACGGAGGCTGTCATGCCGAATACCTATACCCAATTGTTGTTTCACGTCGTTTTCTCCACAAAGAATCGCCAACGGACATTGCCCGACGGGCACCGTGACCTTCTTTATCGTTACATCTGGGGAATCCACAAGAATTTGAATTGCCACCTGTATCGCATCGGGGGCATCGACGATCACGTCCATATTCTGACCGCAACGCCGACCACCTTGGCATTGTCCGATTATGTGAAGGAGATAAAAATCGGCAGCAGCCGTTGGCTCAAGGAGCAGGTGGAATTCGCCCGGTTTGAGGGTTGGCAGGACGGATACGGCGCGTTTACCGCCTCGTTCGACGGCAAGGACGCGCTGATTGAATATATCAAAGGCCAGGCCGAACATCACCGCACGGAATCGTTGCTCGATGAATATCGGCGGTTGCTCCGGGAAAATGGGATTACGTTTGATGAACGATACCTCTCGTGAAGCCCGTCGTGCCGCTACGCGGCACACGATCGCGATCTCATTCCCATCCGGGGGTTGCGCTCCGCTGCACCCCCGGCTATTCGAATTACGCCGCTCCGCGGCTTTTTCTTGTCCTTTATTTGCCATCCGTCGGTGCCGCATCGCGGCAAGACGTGAATAGCCGGGGGTGCAGCGCAGCGCAACCCCCGGTCACGAGGTACCAATTCCATTTCAGCCGCGTTCGCGGCGTCACATTACCCCGAGGCCCCCATGCCGCAATCCGAAAAAACCTCATCCCTCATCTCTAATCCCCAATTCCTCTATTTCCAGGGGGGTGGCCAAAAACGCCCCTTGCATTCTGCCCGACTTCGATATAATATACAAACGTTCACATAGTCTCGGGCAATCCAAATAAAAAATCCATCCCCTATGGAAAATATGCGCCCATCCGTCATCACTCCCCTTTGCGCCTTGGCGCCTTTGCGAGAAAGATTCCCTCATTCCGAATCTCCAGTTTCGAAAAACCAATCCCCACCAACAAGGGACGTAAAATGCTCGGAATTGCCCAATTGACATCCCTGTTGACCAAAAGAACCTTGCGTCCCACCGACTCCGTCAGTGCCTTGCCGACTCGGAATCATGCCATCTTGAACGAAACCCCAGCGTCAACAATTCCACCCCGAAAAACACCGTATTTCTTGAGAAAAAACACAAAACCGTCTTGCTTTAGGTATTTAAAAACGTCAAAAAATCACTCCGACGAAGCCGAGAAAAAAATCACCAAACGTCGAAAAACACCGATCCAAACCGCCTTCACATTAAAAAAGTGCTCAACAATTCACGCACAACAATTCCCGCGCGGACCCGTAATTTCCGGCACTTCAAGACCCCCTCTTGTGCAACAATTCAGCCCGAAAATGAGCAACAATGAAAGCGATAAAGACTTGTGATGCAGGTTGACAACCTGCACCGCGGCGTTGTCCCGATTCCCGGCCGTTACTGGAAAAAATACTCCGGGGAGAATAAAATCATGAAATTCCTTACCCCGATCACGGCAATCCCTTACAGAAATGACGAATTCCACCGAATCCTGGCGATCTCTGTATCCCTTCGCTTCCCACGAACTCAACATCGGCGGCCTGCGCTACCACTACCTCGACGAAGGCGCCGGGCCGACGCTGCTTTTGGTTCACGGCAATCCGACCTGGTCGTTCTACTGGCGGGAACTAGTCTCGGCGCTGCGGGAACGTTACCGATTGATCGTGCCCGATCACATCGGCTGCGGGCTGTCCGACAAACCGTCGCCGAGAGCATACCCTTACCGGCTGGCCCGGCGGGTGGAAGACCTCTGCCGGCTGATCGAGCATTTAAATTTGGAAAAGGTGACGCTCGTCGCGCACGATTGGGGTGGAGCGATCGGGATGGGGGCGGCCGTGGCACTGCCGCAGCGGTTTGCGCGGTTCGTGCTGATGAACACCGCCGCGTATCTCACGACCCGCTGCCCCCGCCGGATTCGGCTCTGCCACGTGCCGGGCATTGGACAACTGGCCGTGCAGGGTCTGAACCTTTTCGTGCGGCTGGCGCTCCGCGAGGCGACCGCCAAGCCCGAGCGGATGACGCCCCCAGTCCGCGCCGGACTGGCCGCCCCTTACGACTCCTGGCCGCATCGGGCGGCCGTGTACCGCTTCGTCAAGGATATTCCCCTGCGGCCGAGGCATCCCACTTATCAAACCTTAAAAGATATCGAGGCCGGCTTGGCCCAGTTCCGCAACCATCCCGTCTGCCTGATCTGGGGCATGAAGGACTGGTGCTTCACCCCTTGGTTCCTCGACCGCTTTTTAAACTTCTTCCCCCAAGCCGTCGTCCACCGCATCGCCGACGCCGGCCACTACGTCGTCGAGGACGCCCACGAGCAGATCATCCCCATGCTCAGGGCATTCATGGAACAAGATCCCTGAGGTTCTCTCCGGCGTCCATCAGGAATTCAATTCAGACTGCTTTCCGGTTCCGTCGCCGGAGGCAAGCGAGAAGTCCCAAGACGCCCGTGCCGAGCAGCGCGAAGGCGGACGGTTCGGGCACGGGCGCTGCTCCGGCGGCTGCGCCGATGCCGATCGACAGCGTGTCCACCTGGATGCTCGCGGCCGTGAGATTGCCGAGGACGGTCAGCGCGTGCTCGCCGCTGACGCCGCCGGACAGGGTAAGCGATCCTGATCCGGAGATGGCGGTGTCGCTTTGCAGGGTAACGGGAACGTCGATGGAATGGCTTCCGTCGAAGACGTTGATTCGGGCCTCGCCGCCGCCAGTTTCCATCGTTAAATCGCCCGCACCGGCTACGGTATAGGACTGGGGAGAATCGAACTTGACGGTTCCCAGGGTAACGGAAGAAGCGAGGTTCACCGTGCTCGGCGACGCGATGTTTCCCGTAAAATGCGCGATCGCATCCACTCCGTTGGGAACGGTCTCGTTCGTCCAGTTCGACGCCGTGTTATAGTTTCCGCCTCCGGGGCCGTTCCAGATGGGAATTGCCAGATCGGTCCACAAGGCCCAGGCGGCATAGGCCTTCTGGTTGCCGTTGAGCGGTTTCGAGTGGGCGCAGGTGCAATTGTACCAATCGACGTTTTGCGTGTGCGCGTTTTGCCAATCGGTGGCCCAGTTGCGGGAACCGCTTCCGCTGTTATAGTCGCAATTGTCGTTGGCGTACAACTCCATGTAATTGACCAGTCCGTCCGGATCGTAGCTCTCGATGTCGGCGAAATCGTAGAGAATTTTATTGTTGTCCTGGCAATACTGGCGGATCTGCTCGTTCCGCAGGTTGAGGTTGCCGCCGGCGCCGGTGCCGTTCAAGTGGCAAGTCATGTAAACGAATTTGATTCCCCAGTACTCGCTTTCCAGGCTGGTCATCGGATCTAAATACCAGTCGATCGTCTGCTGCGCGGTATACCCGGCCAATTGGCCGCACCACGACCAGACAATGACGTTCACGTCGGGATTAGTATTTCCCCGGCCGGTCGTCGGATTGACGGTACCAAGATAGCCGTGCGTGTTGTCCACCCATTGCGGATAATAGCCCACGTCGCCGCCCATGGCGTAATCGTGCAGGTCCAAAGCGCCCCCGGTTCCGCCGTTGTTCCAAGCGAAGATGTCGGCGGGAAAGTCCATTCCCTTGCCGCCGCCGTTGGCAAAGCTCACCAGCCCGGTCATTCCCGTAGTCAGTTGACTTCCATGGGAAGTGTGACCGTAGGCGATGTGCAGTTGGCTCTTGGCGTTAACGATTTCCGCCTCGGCGAGTTTGGTGATCTCCGTTCGCGTGTGATCGATGATGATCGGCGCCGCCTGAGTGGAGCACAGGATACCGAAAGCAATCACTATAAACAACGATGAGACGATAAAGGGGGCGTAATATTTCACAGAACACCTCTCATGCTTCGATACATTGTGAAAGACGGTATCGAGCCAACTCGGCGCGCCGGCTCCCCTTGCCCGGATTGCCGCCTATTATAGCCAATTTACACAAGAAAGTAAACGAAAAATCTTGCAGATGTTCATTAAAACGAGTGAGGGATTAGAACAAACCCACGATCTGCCCGTTTTCGTCGATGTCGATCGCTTCGGCGGCGGGGACCTTGGGCAGGCCCGGCATGGTCATGATGTCGCCGGTCAGCACGACCACGAAGCCCGCCCCGGAGGCGAGCATGACGTCGCGCAGCGGCACGTCAAAATTCTTCGGCCGGCCGACCAGCAGCGGATCGGTCGAGAGCGAATACTGGGTCTTGGCGATGCAGACGGGCAGGTGGCCGTAGCCGGCGTCCTGCAGGGCGTGGAATTTCTCGCGGAGCTTCTTGTCGGCCAGGACGTCGGTGGCGCCGTAGATTTCGCGGCAGACGATGCCCACCTTCTGCCACAAGGTGCACGTGTCGGGATAGAGCAGGGAGAAGTCGGTTTTGGTGTTCTCAGCCACTTCGACCACCGCCCGGGCAAGCTCCTCCGTCCCTTTTCCCCCTTCGGCCCAGTGGTTGGCGGTGATGATCTTGACCGAGAGATAGGCGCACTTATCCTTGATGAATTGGATCTCCTCCTCGGTGTCGGAGGCGAAGTGATTGATGGCCACGACCACCGGCAGGCCGAAGCGATGGACGTTTTCGATGTGTTTTTTCAGGTTTTCGACGCCCTTGTCGAGCGATTCGACGTTGGGCTTGTGCAGTTCCTTGATCGGCACGCCGCCGTGCATCTTCAAGGCCCGGACGGTGGCGACCACGACCACGGCATGGGGCTGGAGTCCGGCGGTGCGGCACTTGATGTTGAAGAATTTTTCCGCTCCCAGGTCGGCCCCGAAGCCGGCCTCGGTCACGGTGTATTCGGCCAGCCGGGTGGCCAATTTGGTGGCGATGATGCTGTTGCAGCCGTGGGCGATGTTGGCGAACGGCCCGCCGTGGACCAGCGCCGGATTGTTTTCCAGCGTCTGCACCAGATTCGGCTTCAGGGCGTCTTTCAACAACACGGTCATCGCCCCGTGGACCTTCAGGTCGGCGGCGGTGACGGGCTTCCGGTCGCGGGTGTAGGCGACGACGATCCGGCCCAGGCGCTCCCGCAATTCGGCGATCGAGTCGCTCAGGCAGAAGCAGGCCATGACTTCCGAGGCGGCCGTGATGTCGAAACCGGCCTCGTGCGGCATGGAATTATTCGTCCCTCCCAGCCCGATGATGATGTTCCGCAGTGCCCGATCATTCATGTCGACCACGCGCCTCCAGACGATCCGCCGGGGGTCGATGCCCAGGGCGTTGCCCTGTTGGAGGTGATTGTCCAACACGGCCGCCAGGAGGTTGTGGGCCAGTTCGACGGCGTGGAAGTCGCCGGTGAAATGGAGGTTGATGTCCTCCATGGGGACGACCTGGGCGTATCCGCCGCCGGCCGCTCCGCCCTTCATGCCGAAGCAAGGCCCCATCGACGGCTCGCGGAGACAGACCATCGCCCGCTTGCCGATCCGGTTCAAACCGTCGCACAGCCCAATGCTGGTGGTCGTCTTCCCTTCGCCGGCCGGGGTGGGAGTAACGGCCGTCACCAGGATCAGTTTTCCCTTGGGACCGTTCTCCAGGCGGTGGTACAGATCGAGCGAGACTTTCGCCTTGACCTTGCCGTAATGCTCCAAATCCTCGTCGCCGATGCTGAGCTTTTCAGCGATGGTCTCGATGGGGAGCAGCTTGGCGCGGCGGGCAATGACGATGTCGGGCGGCAGCGGTCGGGTGGTGTCGGACATGAAAGGGTTCAGGGTTCAGGGTTCAGGGTTCAAGAGAAAGCCGTTTGCGGTTTAGTAAAGGCTAAGCGTAGAATTCCCGCACCCGCATCAGGACGTCGAAGCCCTTCAGTTTCAAACAATCCTCGATGCAGACCATGGCCGGATGATCGGCCGGGAGTTTTTCGTATTTCCGCTTGACCGAGCCGATCACCATGTCCAGGCCCAGCGGCATGGCCTTGGCCAGGAACGCGCTTTCCAGCGGGCCTTTCACCGGCGAGCCGTCGGCCCGCTTCGAGGGCAACATCACCGTGAAGTTGCTCAGGCCCACCGAGGCGTGGCAGCCCGCAAACGCCGGATCCTTGTGGATCAACTCCATCGCGGCCAGCAGCCGGTGGATATTCCCCTCCGAATCGCTCCCCAGCGGGGCGATGCCGGGATCGATGATGTAGTCGGCGTTGGTCGTGCCGGGGCACTGGTCCTTGAAGGTCTTGACCAGTTCCTGGGCGGCGCGGTGGGTCTCCTCCGCCGTGCGGCAGGGCTGCGATTTGCCGTCCACCACGTTCTCCGAGACCAGCAGGATCGGCATAAAGGGCTGGAGCTTGAACAGCTCGAACATCTTCGCCCGCAGGGCGCTGATGGAATTCAGGACGGGCCGTTTGCCGCCGGCCCGGGCGGGATCGTACGCCGTCAGTCCGGCCTTGGCGATCTCGTAATCGGGCGTGTCGATCGAGAGCGGCTTGGCCGTCACGCCCTGGATTTTCCGGACCATCTCGGCCATGAACTCCGGCGGCCGCGGCCCGACGTTCACGTCGAGGTACCCCGCCCCGGCCTCATCCTGGGATTGAGCCAGTTTCAGCAGGCCGTCGATGTCGCCGGCGTCGAACAGTTTTTTCGTCGAAGGAACCGAGTCGTTGATCGACTCGCCGATGATCGTCAAACCGGGAAGGGACATGAGCAGGCTCCTGTTTAATGGATTCCATCAAGCCGCGACCGTCGGACGCGGCTTGATGTTCGTTATTTCCCCGCCGGGGCGTGGTGATCGCGGTCGAGGTAGGTGTTCGCCCAGGAGGACGTGTTCTTCAGCGAGGCGTTGTAGATCGTCACGGGAAAGTCCAACATGGTTTCCGACTCGCCGTAGTATTTTAAACGCTCGTAGATCCTGGCCCAGAGGCACTCCTTGTCGTCCAATTCGCAGCGGCCGCCGAGCGAGCCGCCGCAAGGACCGTTGCGGTCGCATTTCGAGCACCATTTCTTCGGGCAGATGTACGCGCAGTCGGGCAGACTGCAATCGCCGCAGTCCTGGCAGCCGTACATCGCCAATTTCGAGGTCCGTTCCACGGCGTAAGCCATCCGCATCAAAAAACCGGGCTTTTTATCCCAGCGGGCGAACAGCTTCTTCAGCAGCGGGTACAAGGCCTTGTCGCGGGTAAAGGCGAGTTTGTGCACCAGCCGGGAAAGGCGGTAGTTGAGCGTCACCTGTTTCGACCGCGGCGGCTTGCGGAGCGAATCGAGATACTCTGGATTCATCCGCTCGGGCGCGCCGAGGCCCGTCAGCGGATCGTGCTCGAAGAGGAAAAACTCGCCGGGCTGGGCGTACTGGATCTCCTTGAAAAAATCTTTCCAGTCGGACGTGCCGAAGGACTGGGCCAGGTCGATGATCTGTCCGAACGTATCGGGCTTAGCCATGCCGCCGACGTATCCGGCCGCAAAGCCCAGTCCCTGGAACACGGCCAACTGCTTGGCGGCTAGCTCCTGGAAGAATCTTTTCCCCTTGTCCGGTCCGGCCGCGTATTTTTCGACCGTTTCCAGCAATTGATCGGTGACCACGCAGCCGGCCAACTTGCCGCTGTGGAACATCCGGGCCACGCCGCGGGTGAGCAGATACACGTTGCCGATGATCGGGACGGAGACGCCGCGGGCGTCGAGGAAGAGCTTGACTTCCTGGAACTTCCGCATGTCGTAGCCGAGCTGCGGGATGACCCACTCGGCGCCGCAGCCGATTTTCCGCACGAGTTTGAAGAACTGGGGCAGTAATTCCCGCTCGTAGCGTTTGAAGGGCGAGACCACGCAACCGATGAAAAAATTGGTCTTCGGCAGGGTTTCCAGCTTGCCGGACCGGCCGGGCACGGTCAGGCCCTCGTTCATCGACCGCAGTAGGGTGATCAGCGACACGGAGTCGTAATCGAAGACCGGCTCCGCCAGGCCGCGATAGCCGCCGGTGGGATAATCGCCGGTCAGCGCCAAGATGTTCTCGAATCCTTCCGCGGCGTAGCGCCAGGCGGCGGCTTCCAGGCCGTTGCGGTTCAGGTCCTTGCAGGTCAGGTGGATCACCACGCGGTCTCGATGCTCGGCGACCAGGCCGGTGATCCAGTCGGGCGGGAGCATCGGGCCGCCGCCGGGATTGTCGGTCAGCGAAATCCAGCCGATCCGCGGATCGGCCAGCAGATCGCGGGAGAAGGCGGTTAGATTCTGGGGCGCGCCGGGCGGCTCGTAGCCTCGCGTCGTGACCACCTCGACGCCGTAATAGAATCGTTCGCCGGAGAGCATCTCCCGAAATGGGACGCCGCCGTTGACGGAATTGGGTGAAATTGGGGACATGGGAAGTTAAGCACAGAAGGGAGAAAGACGAAGGAGGAAGGGAGACGAACGCACGTCTCTCCCTTCTCCCGTCATCCTTCTCCCTCCGAGAATGGGCGTTGCAATGGGTAAGGATTTAGTCGATCGAGGCGATAAGTTTTCGGGCCACCGCCACGGCGCCGCTGGCGTTGTCGCTGTAGCCGTCGGCGCCAATCTCATCGGCGTACTGCTGGGTGATGGGAGCGCCGCCGACCATGACCTTCGCCTTTTGGCGAACGCCGGCCTGTTCGAGGGCCGAAATTACGTTCTTCATCATCGTCATCGTGGTGGTCAGGAGGGCCGAAAGTCCCAGAATCGCTCCCTTCTTTTCTTCTTTAATGGCCTCGACGAATTTTTCGGCCGGCACGTCCACGCCGAGATCGACCACCTGGAATCCGCCACCCTCGAGCATCGAGGCCACCAGATTCTTGCCGATGTCGTGCAAATCGCCTTGTACCGTGCCGATGATCACCCGGCCCGTCGGTTCCGTTCCCGCGGCCGCCAGGTGGGGAGTGATCAGTTCCATGGCCGTCTTCATGGCCCGGGCCGCAATTAATAGCTCGGGTACAAAGTACTCGTTGCACTCGAACCGCCGCCCGACCTCATCCATCGCCGGAATCATGTATTTTTGCACTAATTGGCTGGGATCGGCCTTGGCCTCCAGGGCCGCCTTAGTGATTTCTTCCGCCTTCTTGGCATTGCCGGTGAGGATGGCATCGTACAGTTCTGCAGGCTCAGACATGGGTTATTCCCCTCCAAAGTATCAAATTAAAAAACGACAAAGCAATCAATCTAACTGATCTGTAGATGCTTTACTAGTGGGGGGATCGTCTTTAATATCATCCCGAGTCGAACGAAGGTTCTCGAAAACTCCGCGGACGCATTCTATCCATAAGACCATCTCACGTTCGGGCCGGAATTATTCGTCGCAACCCCATTGTAGAAAATGACTTATACACATGCAAACGCGCCCTCCCCGATCCTGGTCGATTTTTTCTCCCCCCCTTGCTATACCCAACCGGCTCTGCTAATGTGAGAAATAGTATGGGTTAATAGACAAGTAGTGATGCTATCCTACCGGGCCAGAATTCCCTGAGCACAACCATGTTGGTGCTTTCCCGAAAAGTTGGTGAAAAGATCTTGATCGGGGACAATATCTCGGTCACCGTGGTCCGGGTTGCGCAAGGGATCGTCCGTATCGGCGTCGAAGCCCCGCAAAATCTGCCCATCGTCCGCGAAGAAATCAAGGATAAAATGACCGTTCCACCGCCGAAGGAACCGGCGGCTCCTTGAGATTTCCGCTGCCCGGACGTCATTCTGAGCCGATCGAGAAGACCGAAGATCGACGACGTTTATCGATCCTCTGAACCTTCACGGTCCAATTCAAGGCTGGCGGAGGTCGAATTCTTTAGGGGCGTTGGGGAGATCGAGGCTGCCGTATTCGTCGGTCAGGGCGCGGAGCTTTTCGACTTTTCGGTCCGGTTCGAGGCCCGCCGCGCCCCAGAAAATCCGCTTGCCGCCGCGCGTGAGAATCACGAATGAATCTTCGCCGTTGGCCGGAGCATTGCCGCCGGGAGAAGATTGCTCCGGCAGGGGGACGATGCGCTGCAACTGGTACTTTTCCCAAACGGGCAACAGCGCCGCGGCGATCCCGGCGCCGCCCAGCACCCGGCCGTCCATCCACCGCCCGCCGGCCACCGAGGGCGGCGGGCGGTCGACGCCGGATAAGTGCGGATATTTCGCCGCTTCCAAGGGAGTGAAGCCGCCGGTAGGCAGCCGCACGCCCTGGACATCGACGGGCAGCACGCCGCCGGCCACCTCGACCATCAGCACCGGCCGGCGATACGTCACGGCGACCTCCACGCGTCCGGAGGGAAGCGGTCGGACTTTGTGCACTTCGGCGATCCAGGGTTGCCGCTGAAAGGCCGCCGCCACCCGGTCCGCCAGGTCCCGGTCCAAGAGCGAGGGGCGATGGTCGCGGCTGAGTTCCCGAAAGACCTCTTCCCTGAGATTAGTCTGAATCCAAGGGGGCGGCGACGGCAACTGAAAATCTTCCGGACTGAGGACGTACCGTTCCTCGCGGATCAACTGGGGAGCGAGAATCTTCCAGCCGGCGTAGAGGGCGATAAAAAACGCCCCCAGAAACAGGATCCGGAAAAGGGTTCCTCCCCGGCTGAGCGCCTCCCAGGTCCGCAGGCGTTGCCGGTCGGAAGTCGATGATTTTTTCTTGCCGGGAGGCGACATGCGATGCGAAGTGGGAAATGCGGAGTGCGGAATAACGTCGGGTGGATGAGGATTTTCGATCTCCGAATCACATCTTATTCAATAGACACTTGTTATTATCCGGTCCGGCTCGCCTACCAGATTTCGATCTCCAGTTCGAGTTCGATTCCCCTCCGGTCCAGCACCTGCTCGCGGACGAAGTCGATCAACCGGAGTACGTCTTCGCTGGTGCACTCCGGTTCGGCGAGGATAAAGTTGGCGTGGCGGTCGCTGACCACGGCGCCGCCGATCCGAGTGCCTTTCAGCCCCGCGGCGTCGATCAGCTCGCCGGCGCTGATGCCGGGGGGATTTTTAAAGATGCAGCCGGCGCATTGGTGCCCTAGCGGCTGCGCGGCCTTTTTCAGAATCCACTGTTTTTGCATCCGCCGGGCGAGTTCCTGCGGATCGTCTTCTTCCAATTGGCAACTGGCCTCGAGTATCACCAAGTCGTCGAGATTGCTCTCGCGGTAGCCGAAGACCAACTCGTCGGCCTGGCGCTGGAAGACCTCTCCAAGGGCGGAGACGACGGTGGCCTGGATGGTCCACTGCCCGATGCCGCCGCTGCGGGCGCCGGCGTTGCCGTGCAAGGCCCCGCCGACGGTGCCCGGGATGCCGATCAGGGACTCCAACCCGGCCAGGCCGCGGTGCACGGCGGTGGTGACCACGCGCCCGAGCAAGGCCCCGCCGCCGGCGATCAGCGTGCGGCCCTCGATCCGGATGCCACCCAGCGCCGGATGGATCACGTGCAGGATCATCCCCTTGACGCCTTCATCCCGGGCGAGGAGGTTCGAACCCCGGCCGAGAACGCGGACGCGGACGCCTTCCTCGTGGCAGCGGCGGATCAAGGCCGTCAGTTGCTCCGGTGAGTCCGGTTCGGCAAAGTATTCCGCCGGCCCGCCGATCTGGAACCACGTGTGCATGGCCAGCGGTTCGCCTTGCCGGACGACCGATTCAAATCCCTGCAAAAATGCCATCGAATACCTTTCGGATGTCTCCCGCGCCTAGGGTGAGGAGCACGTCGCCCGCCTGAAGCTGGGATTGTAAATAGTTTTTCATTCCAGGGAAATCGTGAATTTCGGGCACCAGGGGTGAGGCACGAGGGGCGGATTGACGCAATCGCTCGGCCAGGTCGGCCGCGGTGATCTCGCCATTTTGAGGCGGTCCTTCTCGGGCACGATATATTTCGGCAATAAGCACGATGTCCGCATTGTGCAAACTGCCGGCGAATTCGTCCAGTAACCTGGCGGTCCGTAAGACTTGGTGGGGTTGGAAAACGCAGTAAATTCGGCAATCTTGGAAAACCTGCCGGGCGGTTTGAAGGGCGATTTCTACCTCCGTTGGGTGATGAGCGTAATCATCGATCCAGACGATTCCGTTACGGCGACCGGCCAGTTCGAACCGTCGCTTCAGGCCGGCAAATCGGGCCAGCGACGAGCGAATCCTTTCGGGGACCACGCTGTTTTTCAAACTGAGCACCGTTGCCGCCAGGGCGTTGAGGACTTGATGCCGACCGGGCAAGGACAGGCGAGCCGTGAATTGTGGCCGGCCCCGATAGAGCACCGTAAAGCTGCCGGAGATGGGAATCTCTGCCGACCAATCCGCCTTGGGGAGCAGTCCGAACGATTCGACCCGGCAGCGTGCCGCCCGGACTGCTCTTTGTGTCGCCGGACAGTCGTGGCGCGCCAACAGATATCCCGAGGGGGGAATGAGCCGGACGAACTCCGTAAACGCCGCTTCAAGGTCCTCCGCGGCGGGATAGCAGTCGAAATGATCCGCCTCGACGCCGAGGATCGCCGCCTGTTGGGGCCGGAGGCTCAGGAAATTTCGGCGATACTCGCAGGCCTCGGCGACGAAGAGCCGCCGGTTGCCCGGTCTTCCGCCCGAAACGCGGCCGAGGGACGCCGCCCCGCAGAAGACGGTGGGATCCATGCCGGCGTCGCTGAGGATCTGCCCGAGCAGGGCGGCAGTGGTCGATTTGCCGTGCGAACCCGCCACGGCGATCAGGTGCCGACCGGCCGTCAGTTCGCCCAGCATTTCGAAGTAGCTGCGGACGCGCAGTCCCCGCTCTACCGCCCGTTGCCGCTCGGGATTCTCCAACGGGACGGCGTCGCTGTGGACGACCAGATCCGCCTCCGACGGCAGGTGTCCGGCGTCGTGGCCGGTAAAGAGCGTCATGCCCCGGGTGGCAAACGGTTCGACTTCCTCCGGCGTAAGATCCGAACCGCTCACTCCGGTCCCCCAGCCGTGCAACACCTCGGCCAAGGCCCGCATCCCGCTGCCGGCGACGCCGATCAAATGAACGTGGGATGGGAAGTCCATTTTAAGCTTCCAGACCTCCGAAGCGACGGCGGCGGGCGGCGTAGCTCTCGAAGGCGGCGTGGAGTTGGGCTTCGTCGAACTCCGGCCAGCAGACCTCGGTCACCCACAGTTCCGTGTAGCTGATTTGCCAGAGCAGGAAATTGCTGATCCGCAATTCACCGGCCGTGCGGATCAGCAGGTCCGGCTCGGGCATGCCGGCGGTGTAGAGCCGGGCGGCGAGGGTCTCTTCGTCAATGGCGTCCGGCGTCAGGCGGCCGGCCTGCACGTCGGCAGCGATTTTCCGCACGGCATCGATCAATTCCGCACGGCCACCGTAGTTGATCGCCAGGCAGACCCGCAGGCCGGTGTTGACGCTGCTGGCGGCGACCGTGTTGTCCATCTCCGCCAGCGTTTCCGGGGGAATGCCTTCCCGCCGCCCGATGACCGTCACCCGGATGTTGTGTTCCATGATCTTCGGGCGCTGCTGGATCATGTATTGCTGCAAGAGGTCCAGCAGGAATTCCAGTTCGGAGGGGGGGCGCTTCCAGTTCTCGCTGGAGAGGCAGTAGAGCGTGAGCTGTTCGATTCCCAGCCGGGCGCACTCTTCGGTGACGCGGCGGACGCTCTCCACGCCGCGGCGGTGGCCCTCGATCCGCGGCAGCCCCCGCTGCTCCGCCCATCGCCCGTTGCCGTCCATGATAATCGCCACGTGCCGGGGGAGGTTGACGATTTTCGGATTGGAAGGAGTCGGAGGAACCACGGAATCGTCGGTGAAAAAAGGTATTTGGAGAATGACGAATGACAAAATCCGAATGACGAAAGAAATCCGAAGCTCGAAATCTGAATGAGCCGTTATTCCTTTAGAGATTCCACACGAATTAGGATTTCGGATTGAGAACTTCTTTCGTTATTCGTCCTTTGTCATTCGTCATTAATTCTGCTTTCTCTCGTCGTTGTGCTGAGGGACGAAAATGGTCTCCTCCCGATCCGCCCCCACCGAGACCACCTCCACCGGCCGGCCGAGGAGTTGACTCAACCGTTCGAGGTACTTGTGGACATTCTCGGGCAGGTCGGACAGCTTACGGGCCTGTTGGATCTCTTCCTGCCAGCCGGGCAGCGTTTCGTAGACCGGCGTGACGCGGCGCAGGTCGTCGACGTGGCTGGGGAAATGCCGCAGCCGCTGGCCGTCCAGTTCGTAGGCGGTGCAGATCCGGATTTCCGGCAATTGGCTGAGCACGTCCAGGAGCATGACCGCCACGGCGTCGACGCCGCTTAAGCGGGCGGTATATCGGGCGGCCACCGCGTCGAACCAGCCGCAGCGCCGCGGGCGACGCGTGACCGTGCCGTATTCGTTTCCCCGGTCGCGGATCTGCTGGCCGATCGGATTGTCCTGCTCGGTGGGAAACGGTCCGCCGCCGACCCGGGTGGTGTACGCCTTGACCACCCCCACGACCTTGGTCAGATACCGGCCCGGCACTCCGGAGCCTGCGGAAACGCCGACTCCCGAACTGTTGCTGCTGGTCACAAAGGGAAACGTGCCGTGATCGACGTCCAGCAGGGCGCCCTGGGCGCCTTCGAACAACACCCGGCGGTCGGCTTCCAGGGCGTCCAGCAAAAAGGCGGTGGTGTCGGTGACGTGCGGTCGAAGCTTTTCCGCGTAGGCCGAGTATTCCTCGAAAATTTTCACCGCGTCCAGGGGCGACGTTTCCCCGGCAGGGTCCAGGGCCGCGAGAATCCGGTTTTTGACGACGATAATCTGCTCGATCCGCCGGCGGAAATTCGGGCGGTACATGTCGCCCAGCCGCACGGCCAGCGAGCGGCCGTACTTGTCGCGGTAGCACGGTCCGATGCCCCGCTGCGTCGTCCCCAGGGCCTCGCCCGCGGTGCACTGCCGGTCCAGCAACCGGTCCTCTTCGAGGTGCCAGGGGAAAATTACGTGGGCGCGGTCGCTCAACAGCAAGTTGGCTCCGACCTGCACGCCCCGGGCGGCCAGGCCTTCGATCTCGCCGATCAGACTGCCGGGATGGACCGCCACGCCGCCGGCGATGACGCATTGCACCTCGGGCCGAAAGATGCCGCTGGGGATCAGCGAGAGCTTGAATTTCTCACCGCCTCGGACCACAGTATGCCCGGCGTTCGCGCCGCCCTGGTAACGAACCACCACGTCGTGCCGTTCGGTCAGCAGATCGACGATCTTCCCCTTCGCCTCGTCGCCCCACTGTAAACCGACCACGCTGGTAGCAGTCACCGTTATTCCCCCGTTACTTAATACCCTAAGGGCCATAAAATCCGAACATATCAATGTATCGAAGCGTCCGGGGATTGGCAAGGGAGGAGGGGGAATGACAAAGGACAAAGGACGAATGACGAAAGAAACCCGAATGACTAATGACGAAAATCGGGCAGTTCTCTTCGTTTACCCCAAGGGGGGAGGTCTCCTTCGTCATTCGGATTTCGTCCTTCTTTCGTCATTCGTCCTTCGTCATTCGTCATTATTTCCATTATCCCCCCGGATACTGCCGGCAGAATTCGTAGAGCGCCATCGCCGCGGCGGTGGCGGCGTTGTGGGCGAAGGGCCGGCCGTAAACGGGAATCTCCACCACCGCATCCAGGAGGTGCAGGATCTCTTCGTCGATGCCCAGCCGCTCGTTGCCCACCACCAGCACGGTTTTCCGTGGGAAGCGGAAATCATAAATGCACTGCGAACGGCTCGTTTGTTCCAAACCGATCAGTCGAAAACCCTCCTCGCGGAGCTTCTTGAGCACCGGCGGGAGCGTCCGGTGGATTTCGACGGGCAAAACTTCCTCGGCGTCGCGGGCGATCTTGCCGATCACTTTCGCGTTGCCGCAGCAGACGATCCTTTGCGCGCCGCAACAGCCCGCGGCACGGACGATCCGCGAGAGGTTTACGTTGCTCCGCATCGGCGGGCAGGCGACGATCAGTTCCCGCGGGCGCTGAAGCGGTGTGGGTGGCTTGTGGCGGTTTTGAAGAACATTATCCATTTTATAATGCCACTATTAAAACTCCCCTCTCCCTTTGGGAGAGGGGCAGGGGGTGAGGGCTAAAATAACGATCTGCGTGAAGAAACAGCATTATTCACATTGTTCACCCTCTCCCTAACCCTCTCCCAAAGGGAGAGGGGACCACGGACACGCCCCTCAGAAAATCGAACGCCAGAAATCCCTCAGAACCGGCCACACGGCCTTGGCGATCGTGGGGGCTCCTTTCCACAGATTAATGGTCACGCCCATCAGCGATTCGCCGGCGATCAGGCCCGACGAGCCGGCGATAATGTACTTCTCGCCGCTTATGGGCCGTTTCTTCATCCAGATCCAGGCGGCCAGCGCGCCGAGGAACATCATCACGGAATTGGTTCCGCTAATCACGCCGGCGATGCCCAGGCCGGTGGCGGAGGGGACCCATTTGATATACTGCCGCGGCAGGAACTCCTCCAGCAGAGCAATCCCGATCCCCAAAACAACCGCAATCAGCATGGCCACGCCGGTCCCTTCAGGGAGTTTTTTCCAGCCTTCTTTCAAGAGAACGGCGACGGCTTTCCACATGGCCGCAGCGGGGGCGGGAAATTCCCTGGTCAGCAGATTCGTCTTTTCGCTCCCCGGGGTCTCCGTGGTTGGGGCGCCCGATGACGTCGCCGTCGTGGCAGCCGGAGCGTCGGGCGAAAACGTCGGCGTGTGGACGATGACCATGTACACGGGGACGCAGACCACCACGCCGGCCAGAACCCCGAAAAATTGGGCGATGGCCAGTCTCCGCGGAGTGGCTCCCACCAGGTAGCCGGCCTTTTGCGCCTGGAGCAGGTCGGCGCAATGACACGCCGCGCCGGAAGTGATCGAGGCCGTCATCAGGTTGACCGAGAGGTTCTTCGGCGCCAGGGTGCCGTAAGTCAACTGGGTGATTTTGCCCATCGCGCCGATGGGCGTGATGTCGGTCTCGCCCGTGGCCCGGGCCGCAACGACGGCCAGGACGAACGACAAGGCGACCGCCAGGATCCCCATCTCGGGCCGGATGGTAAAATACTGGACTCCCAGGAGCACGCACATCAGTCCGGCCAGAACCGTCCCCACCAGGAACCACCACATCGGCGCCTCCAATTTGGTCAAGGGATCTTCCTGCTTTTTCTTCATTCCGAAGATGAAACGCAGCTCGCCGAACGATCGGGCGATTGTCTTCCACCGCAGCGCGAACGACGTCAAACCGGCCGAGACCATCAGCGCCACGGCGGGCCAGAGCGTCCAGTGCGTCGAGATCGTGGTGAAATGGCTCTCCGCGGGAGTGAATTTCAAAATCTCGTAATGAATCAACAACGGCCCGAGGATTCCGAAAAACAGGATCGCTCCCATAAGCAGCGAGAAACCGATCCGGATGCCCATGATCGCGCCGGCCGCCAGAAACAGCACGGAACCTTCGAAGCCAAGCGTGTAATTCTCCAGCAGCGATTTTCCGAACTTGCCGGGCAGGAACGGGATCGTCTCGGGAAAGGAGAATCTTCCCACCCCGGCGCCCAGGTCCGGATTCCCAGCCTTCTCGCCGATCCATGCCCAGATCGGCCGCCAGGCGTCGACCCAAATCTTTAGCACCGCGCCGAAGAGCGCACAGCCGAACAAACATTTGGCCTGCTGCATCGCGTTGCCGCCGGTGGTGTGCAGGCTGCGGAGCGTCTCGGCCGTGGCCGTGCCCGTGGGAAACGAGAGCTTGTCGATGTTGATCAACTGCCGTTTTAACGGCACCGCCATGAACAGGCCCAGCAGCGCCACCGAAACGATCCAAGTCGTCATTTGCCACCACGACAAGGGCTGGCCCGTGCAGAGATACAGCGCTGGGATGGCCGAGATCAGGCCCGCCGTGGTGATCGCCCCGCCCGCACTGGCGCAGGCGGTCATCGTGCAGTCTTCCATGATGGTAAAGGGTCTGCGCCGATACGCGGGAATGACCGTCTCCAGGGTCTTAAACACCGCGAAGGCGATCACGCAGGCGGTGATGGTCACGCCCAACCCCCAGCCCGACTTCAGGCCGATGTAGAGATTGGAAATCGACATCACCCCGCCGATGATCATTCCCATCACGATTGCCCGCAGGGTGAATTCCGGCATCTGGTCGCCCTGATAGACGCTTTTCAGCCAATCCTTATCGGATCGGTCGTCCTCGCCGTGTTCCACCGCCGGGGCTTCTTCCATGAAATCGGCGTACTGATCGACCACGGAAACCAAGGGGCGCGGGTCGTCGGGAGGAATCTTCATGTTCGCTCAGGTGTCAAAATGGCAGTTCAATGACGTGCCGATGGCAAGATTTCTGAGAAATACTAAAAAGCAATAGGCATAAGTAATTGATAGAATAAGACTTGCGTTTCTGCAACCGGACGCCTATTTCCTTCCGGCACGCACTTTGCTTTTTGCTGAAACGGGCTGGCTGTATGTCAGTTGCGGACTACCCTTGAATGGGGGAAAGTAGGTTGTGCTTCAGCATAACATATTTCCCGAATCACAGTCAGTTGTGCTGAAGCATAACCCACGGAGTCAAAATTAATCGAAAGGAGCGTTTTGATATGGCAGTCACTGAAAAAATCATCGGCATCGATCTCGGCACCACCAACTCCGTCGTCTCGTTGATGGAGGGCAAAGAGGCGAAAGTCATCCCCAACGCCGAGGGCAACCGCCTGACGCCCAGCGTCGTGGCCTTCAACGACAAGGGCGAAGTGGTCGTCGGCGAGCCGGCCAAACGCCAGGCCGTCACCAACCCGCACCGCACGATCTCGTCGATCAAGCGGTTCATGGGCCGGCGGCACAACGAGGTGGACTCCGAAGAGAAGATCGTCCCCTATAAAGTCGTCGGCGGCCCCCAGGACTACGTCAAGGTCGAGGTCAACGACAAGCAATTCACCCCGCCCGAGATCTCGGCCTACGTCCTCCGCAAGCTCAAGGAGGCGGCCGAGGCCTACCTCGGGCACAAGGTCAATAAGGCCGTCATCACCGTGCCGGCGTACTTCAACGACGCCCAGCGCCAGGCCACCAAGGACGCCGGCCAGATCGCCGGCCTCGAGGTGATGCGGATCATCAACGAGCCGACCGCCGCCTCGCTGGCCTACGGACTGGATAAAAAGAAAAACGAAAAAATCGTCGTCTTCGACCTCGGCGGCGGAACGTTCGACGTCTCCGTCCTCGAAGTGGCCGACGGCGTGTTCCGCGTCATCAGCACCAACGGCGACACCCACCTCGGCGGCGACGACATCGACCACGCCATCATCGACTACGTGGCCGACGAGTTTAAAAAGCAGCAGGGCATCGATCTCCGCAAGGATCCGATGGCCCTGCAACGTCTGCAAGAGGCCTGCGAAAAAGCCAAGAAGGAGCTCTCCTCCGCCCAATCGACCGACATCAACCTACCGTTCATCACCGCCGACGCCAACGGTCCGAAACACCTCCAGATGAACCTCAGCCGGGCGCAGTTCGAGCAGTTGGCCGATTCCCTGATCGAGCGCTGCCGCCATCCGGTCGAGTTGGCCATGAAGGACGCGAAACTCAGCCCGAAGGACATCGACGAAGTCGTCCTGGTCGGCGGCTCGACCCGGATTCCCAAGGTGCAGGAACTCGTCAAGCAGATGTTCGGCAAGGAGCCGCACAAGGGCGTCAATCCCGACGAGGTCGTCGCCGTCGGTGCGGCCATCCAGGGCGGCGTCCTGCTGGGCGACGTCAAGGACGTCCTGCTGCTGGACGTGACGCCGCTGAGCCTGGGCATCGAGACCCTCGGCGGCGTGATGACCAAACTGGTCGAACGTAACACGACCATCCCCACCGAGCGGAAGCAGATCTTCAGTACAGCCGACGACAACCAGACGGCCGTCACCGTGAAAGTCTACCAGGGCGAACGGCCCATGGCCGGCGACAACCGCCTGCTGGGCATGTTCAACCTCGAAGGCATCCCGCCGGCACCCCGCGGCATGCCGCAGATCGAAGTCAAGTTCGACATCGACGCCAACGGCATCCTCAACGTCTCCGCCAAGGACCTCGGCACCGGCAAGGAGCAGACCGTCCGGATCGAGCAGTCCAGCGGATTGAACGACGCAGAGATCAGCAAGATGCAGAAGGACGCCGAGGCCCACGCCGAGGAGGACAAGCGCAAACGTCAGTTGGCCGAGGAACGGAACAAGGCCGAGACGATGTGCTGGTCGATGGAAAAACTCATCAAGGAGCACGACGCGAAGCTCAGCGCCGCCGACAAGGACGCGGTGACCAAGGCCATCGAGAAGACCCGCGAGGCGGCCAAGGCCGAAGACCTCGAGCGGATCCAATCGGCCATCCGCGAACTGGAACAGGCCTCGCACGCCCTGAGCAAATCCCTCTACGAAAAAGCCGGCGCCCAGGCCGCCCCCGGCGCCGGTCCCGGCCCCGGTCCTCAACCTCAGCCCGGCGCAACTGCCCCCGGCAGCGAAGACGACGCCATCGACGCGGAGTTCGAGGTGAAGTGATCGGTCCCCTCTCCCTTTGGGAGAGGGTTAGGGTGAGGGCTATGGGTATGCATATAGGAAAGTAGAGGATTCTCATGGGACTAATCTGGACACAAAACGGTCCATATCATCAGGCGACCTATCAAAGCAAAGCTGATCTTGAAAGTGCCATTCTTCAAGTGCAGCAACTGCTTTTTGGCGCCAATCGCATCTATTTGCCCATCAAGAAGAAGATTGGATCAAAAGGTGGGGTGTGTAATATCCCTGATGGCTACTTGATAGATCTTACTGGCAAACAGCCGCGATTGTATGTGGTCGAGAATGAATTGGCAGCACATGACCCACTGCGGCATATTGCTGTACAAATTCTCCAGTTCTCGCTATCTTTTGAATCGGAAGGTCGGGGTGTGAAGGCTATTCTTTTTTCCGCCATTCAGGATCATCCGCAATTTCTGTCAAAATGCGAGGCTTATGCACATACCCACCAGTTCAGGAACCTTGACCATCTGTTGGAGCACCTGGTCTTTGAGTCACCGTTCGCAGCCTTGGTCATTATCGACGAACTACCTGAGAACTTAGAAAACGTCTTGGTGAAGAAGTTTCAGTTCGGAGTTGAAGTGCTCGAATTGGCCAAATATGAGAATGACACAGGGGATAGCTTGTTCCGTTTCGAGCCTTTCTTGGCTGACCTTGAACAGGACCTTGCGCCGTCAGACACTGGCGAATTCGATACGGTCGTTGTGCCCGCCAGGTCGTATGGCGTCGCTGAGACATTTCTTGGAGAGAATCGCTGGCACGCGATTCGCATCCATGCCACGATGAGGCCGCAAATTAAATACCTTGCGCTCTACCAAGTAGCCCCGATCTCGGCGATTACACATATCGCTTCAGTCAAGTCTATTGAACCGTGGAAGGATACAGGAAAGTATGTTGTCAATTTCTCTTCACCGGCTCAGGAGATTGGCCCAATCAAGCACGTCAAAAAAGGTCGTGTCAAAGCGCTTCTGAACATTCGATACACCACACGAACACGACTGGAGAATGCAAAGACGCTGGATGATATATGGTGAGACCATCGGTCGTTTGACTTCTAACGGCCAATTAGCCCTCACCCTAACCCTCTCCCAAAGGGAGAGGGGACCAGTTTTTATGCCCAAACAATATCCCTCAAAACACATGATCCGCCGCGCCCGGTCGTTGCGGCAAGAGAGCACGCCGCCGGAAGAATTGTTATGGTTAGCCCTTCGTAACGGCCAGATAGCTGACCTGAAATTCCGCCGTCAACATCTCATCGGTCCTTTCATCGCCGATTTTTATTGCCATTCCGCCAAGTTGGTCGTGGAACTCGACGGGATGAGTCACGAGGAGAGAATGGAACATGATTTCGAAAGGACGAAATATCTTCAGCAGCAAGGTTTGAAAGTATTTCGTGTGACCAACCAGGACGTGATGGAGGATTTGGAAGCGGTTGTCAGGGGAATTGCACGGGAAGCGGGCGTGAAATGGGATTGAGCGATTGTCCCCTCTCCCTCCGGGAGAGGGCTAGGGTGAGGGCGGGATGATGTTTGATTGACGAGAAATGTAAAAAGCAATCAAGAAATCTTTGAGAGAGGAATGAGCTAGGGAGAGAATCAACGGCGTTTTCTCACGCCGCCCTCACCCTAACCCTCTCCCAAAGGGAGAGGGGACCAGATAATGCCGTTCCAATTCGACAAACTCACCCAAAAGGCCCAAGAGGCCGTCGCCGGGGCGCAATCGCTTGCGCAGAACGCGGGCAATCCGCAGATCGAACCGCTGCACCTGTTGGCTGCCCTGCTGAAGGAAGAGGACGGCATCGTCGGGCCGATCCTGGAGAAGATCGGCGTCAACCGGGCGCAGTTGGATCGAATCGTGCAGTCCGAACTGGAACATTTTCCCAAGGTCTCCGGCGGGAATCCGTCGTCCCCCAACGGCGAACTGATGCAGGTCTTCGAGGCCGCCAACCGCGAGGCCGAGGGAATGAAGGACGAATTCATCTCGACTGAGCATCTACTCTTGGCCTTAGCGAAGGTCGAATCGAAGGCCAAACGGGTGCTTCAGCTCAACGCCATCGGCGAGAAAGAGATATTGGAGGCATTAATGCCCATCCGAGGCAGCGGCCGGGTGACGGATCAGAATCCGGAGGGAAAGTTCCAAGCCCTCCAGCGCTACGGCATCGACCTCGTCGAACGGGCCAGGCAGGGAAAACTCGATCCGGTGATCGGCCGCGACCAGGAGATCCGCCGGGTGATCCAGGTCCTGTCGCGGCGGACGAAGAATAATCCGGTGCTGATCGGCGAGCCGGGCGTGGGCAAGACGGCCATCGCCGAGGGCCTGGCCCTGCGGATCGTCGGGGCCGACGTGCCCGAGAGTTTGAAGAACCGCCGGGTGATCGCCCTGGACATGGGCGCACTCATCGCCGGCACGAAATACCGCGGCGAATTTGAAGACCGGCTGAAGGCCGTGCTCCGCGAGGTGGCCGACGCCGCGAACGTGATCCTCTTTATCGACGAGTTGCACACGGTAGTCGGCGCAGGCCGGGCCGAGGGGGGCAGCGACGCCGCCAACCTGCTCAAGCCGGCGCTGGCCCGGGGCGAGCTGCGGTGCATCGGGGCCACCACGCTCGACGAGTATCGAAAATACGTCGAAAAGGACGCCGCTCTGGAACGCCGCTTCCAGCCGGTGTACGTCGGCGAACCGTCGGTCGAAGACACGATCGCCATTCTCCGCGGGCTGAAGCCGCGGTACGAGGCCCATCATCGGGGCGTGAAGATCAAGGACTCGGCCCTGGTCGCGGCGGCGCAACTCTCGCACCGCTACATTGCCGACCGGTTCCTGCCCGACAAGGCCATCGACCTGATGGACGAGGCGGCCAGCCGGCTGGCGATGGAGTTGGAGAGCGTCCCGACGGCCATCGACGAGGTGCAGCGGCGGCTGATGCAGCTCGAACTGGCCGACCGCCAGCTTGCCGAGGAGACCGAAGAGCACGCCGTCGAGCGCCGGGCAGAAATCCAGGAAGAAATGACTTCGCTTAAGAAAAAACTGACCGACCTGCGCAAGCAATGGGAACTCGAACGCAGCGGCCTGGGTGACGTGCAGCAGACCCGCCAAAAACTGTTCGACGTCGAGCGCGACTACAATCAGCTTGCCGCCGGCATCAAAGAGCGGCAATCGGCCGGCATGATGGTTCCCGAGGCCGATTATCAAAAACTCTACGAACTGGACCTCGACCAGAAGCGGCTCTCGCAGCAGATCGACAAGCTCGAGGAGGAGGAAAAACCCGCCGAGAACGCCCGGCGGCTCCTCCGCCAGGAGGTCGGACCGGAAGAGATCGCCGAGGTCGTCTCCGCCTGGACCGGCATCCCCGTTTCGCGAATGATGGAGACCGAACGGGCGAAACTGCTGGTTCTGGAAGAACGCATCCACCAGCGGCTGGTCGGCCAGGACGAGGCGGTCGAGGCCGTGGCCAACGCCGTCCGACGCAATCGCAGCGGCCTGCAGGATCCCAACCGGCCCATCGGCTCGTTCATCTTCCTTGGTCCGACCGGCGTCGGTAAAACCGAGCTGTGCAAGGCCCTGGCCGAGGTGATGTTCGACGATGAGAACGCCATGGTCCGGCTCGACATGAGCGAGTTCATGGAGCGGCACACCGTCAGCCGCCTGATCGGCGCCCCGCCAGGCTACGTCGGCTACGAGGAGGGTGGGATGCTGACCGAGGCCGTCCGCCGCCGACCCTACGCCGTCATCCTCCTGGACGAGATCGAAAAGGCCCACCGCGACGTCTTCAATATACTGCTTCAGGTCCTCGACGACGGGCGGCTGAGCGACAACCAAGGACACACCGTCGATTTCAAGAACACGATCATCGTGATGACCTCGAACGTCGGCAGCCAATTGATCCAAGAGGTGACCGAGCAGGGCGGTACGGAAGACGAGATCCGCGAGGCGGTCCAGCAGAGCCTCAACACCCGGTTCCTGCCGGAGTTCCTTAACCGCATCGACGAGGTCCTGATCTTCCACCCGCTCACGCAGCCGCAGATCCGCAAGATTGTCGAAATCCAGACCGCCCGGCTGAAAATCCAGTTGCAGGAACACGGCCTCGTGCTGGACGTCACCCCCGCGGCCATCGACGCCATCGCCGCCCAAGGCTACGATCCCACCTACGGCGCCCGCCCGCTGAAGCGGATCATCCAACAAAAGATCCAAAACCCGTTGGCGGTCGAGATCCTCAAGAAAGAATTCCCCGAAGGCAGCCGAGTGAAGGTGGATTATAAGGAGGAGGAATTCACGTTTGAGCGCGAGGAGTAATGATTCCGAGGTGGGATCATTGGAGTTTTGAGGACCGTTTACGGTCCTTGTCCGCCGCAGGCGGTCTTAGGCCCGAGCGTTTACGCCGGGTTAGCGAGAGGCTTGAAATCTTCTTCCTTTCTTTTCCACCACCCCCACCCCCGCCGCCTTGGCGGCGGGGGTGGGGGGCAGGGGAACGGGGCCGTGCTCTGACCAACCCGTGCTGAAGAGACAGTCCAGTTTTTTTGGTAATGGAGGCATAGTAGTGAAATAATTGACCTCCCGGCATTTGGGGGATTTGTGCAGACTAGTT
>JAFGPV010000117.1 GCA_016936015.1 Pirellulales bacterium | reverse complement strand
GTCGAGACCGCCCTGGCCACCGCCGAGTTCGAAGCCGAGCAGCCCCTCTCCGAACCCACCATCACCGCCCTGGACGAACTGTTCGGCACCGGCGCCGACGACGAACCGGAACAGGATCCGGAATCCTAACCCGTTGATTGGATCTCAAAAAACGAATGTCGTAACATTTCATCAGAGCCGGGCCGTGTCGGCCCGGTAAACCCGGCGTCACACCCCGGCTCCGATCTCCTCTTACGACATTTCTAAATGGAAAGCCGCAACCGTCGGTCGCGGTATCACGCCATCGTGTAAAATGGTTTCCAGGAATTAAGTACACTGTCCCCCGAACTCACCCGAACTCATGTCGCATCATTTTTGCGACATTAAAAAGGGATATAAAAAGGGGATAAGTCCAATTTCTTGATCCATTAATGGGACTTGTCCCCTTTTTTTGAAGGATCAGCGACGGCGTGGAGCGCCATTCGCTAAAGCGGATTGTTAGACGCCACAATGCTCATGTGCCACCTGCTGCGGTCATGGTCACACGACCATTCTTGTCGAATCCGACCGCATAAACAACATCCATGCCCTTCTCCCAAAGCAAGTAGTAGGCCGAGCCGCTTGCTGCCGCCCGTGCGTACTCCTTCTCGAATCCTTCGCGCTGGCCTAACCGAAACTCAGCCGACTTGGAGCAAGGAGTCCCCAAGGCTGCGACGACCTGAGATTCCAACATGCCTGGCTGTATCTTCGTGAAGGACCAATGAAATGTGATGCCAAAGCCCAATAGTACCCGCACTCCGATGATCGCCACAACGACGAGTACCACCGCAGCCAGTGCCAGCGACCGTCGCATCAATTGTTTCTTTGCGTTCATTTCATTCGTCTGACAGGTATCCTATCGGAAATGCGGTCGAGGATCCCATCATTGTCGCGGCCGAGCAGGGACATGTCAAGCTCCATGCTCAAAACACCCTATTCCCCACGCGCTTCTCCTGTCATCCTACAATCCACCACGTCATGGTTTGATGGAACTCCGATCGCGGTGGTCAGGCGGCAAGGAACGATAGATCTATTTTACCTTCTGATCGGCATCGGCCGATTCCTGTTTCAGCGGGAGGATCTGCAACTGTTCCTTACCGGGCAGCGGCGGGAACTTGGCGTGCGGCTCGGTCTGGTACCAGTAGGCCGTCGAGGCGATGTCGTTTTTCATCGGGATCCGTTTTCCCTCCCGCATCCAGCCGAGCGATTGGATCGTCACCCGCAGGTCTTTCTCGAAGCGGACCGGATCGGGGATGTGCCAGCGGTACAGTCCGAAACGCTGCGGGGGAATGTAAATCCGGTCCGGCGGAATCACTTGGCACATTCCGGAATAGGGCGTGGTGAACGGCTCGTACAGGCCCGTCTCGGAATTCTTGAAATCGTAAGAGCCGCCGAAGTAGTCCTCGGTGCCGGTGCCGCAGATGGTGGGAAATTTCTGATCGCCGTCGAGATAGAACTTCACCTCGCCTTCGCCCCACCAGCCCGGGCGGTTCACTTCCCAGGCCAGGTACGTGCCGACGTACTGTCCCCGGCCTTTCACGCCGTCGAGGATCGTGAAGACGGTCTTTTCCGGCATGTCCGGTCGGCGGCGGAACTGGGCGTGGAAATACGCGGCGTCGGCCGGCACCTCGGTCAGCGTGTAGTTGATCTGGTAGTAGAGCCACATGTCGGCGTCGTCGAGGTTTTCCACGGTGATTTTCGCCTTCTTCCGGAAGGGCATGTTCCAGTAACAATTGAACGCGCTGCCCGGATTGACGCACACGGCCAGCGAGCGGATCGGGCAGTAGCGGCACCAGCCGCACGCGAAGAAATCGGCCAGCGGGACCTCGACCGAAGGCTCCGTTTCGCCGTCCCAATAGAAGCGAATCACGGCCAGCCGCATCTTCTCCAGCGGGGCGGGGGTCATCCAAATCTGTTGGATCGCGCCCGGCCCGTCGATCTCGGCCAGCGTGAACGTCGATTTGGCCCCGATCCCCACGGCGGGCGAGACCTTCCAGCCTTGCGTCGCAGGATCGTTATTGGCGATCGCCATGCCGCCCTTGCCCTTCTCGCCGGTGAAATTCTCCGCCGAGATCGACCGGGTTTGGGCCGGCGAGAGCCGGTAGAGGTTCCCCAGGTGGACGTCGAGGCCGGAGAACGCCTCCGGCGTCGGAGCCTCCTCCGCCGCCAATCCCTGTCCAATCAAGACAACAACCGCCGGCAGCACGAAAATCAGGGACGAGAACAGGATCCTGTGGTGCATGGTTTTTCCTTTCCAAAACGGGATGGTCGATCATCACGCGGTAAGAGGCCGCTCCCACCGCCGTTGTTGATCCGTCGATTCCGGTTTCCGTTACTCTTCTTGTCGCTCGATAAAAGGTTTCTTATGTCCGCTGCCTTTCCAGGTCAGATGGATTTCCACGTTGTTTCTCGGCCCCGAAACCTCAAGAATCAAGCCTGAAGTTGCAACTGTTGAGTATTTCTTCGGAGCAAACCACTTCATCTTCGTAGGGCTGAGACTTTTCACTGCCAGGATGGCTATATAATGCTTTCCCGGCACGCAGCCATCGTTCTCGGTGAAGGTCGTGAGCGTAAATCGCCCACCGCGTCCCAAGGCACCGGTAGCGACTCGGTTGCCTTTGGGAAGGACCTGAATGAATCCGACTTCCAGGGGCTTGCCGTCGATCAGAACCCGGCCGGAGACGGGAAATCGTTTCGGGCGGCCGGCGGTTTTTTTCGAAGGTTCCGGTTCCTTGTCGCCCTTCTCTCGGTTCTCGACCGGCCGCAGCCGGGCTTCGTACTGCGAAATCACCTCGCCCTTTTTCCAACTTCGCCGGCCGCCCAGGTAATTCAAGTAGAGTTCGTCGGTGGCCCGGCCGCGCACGATTTCTTTCGTTCCGGCGTAGCGGGCCTTCAGCGGCTGGGGGCTGGTGATCTCCAGGGCGCCGTCCACCACGATCCGCCGCGCGCCCGAGCCTTCGATCCGTTTCCCGCTCAGGGCGGGGACGTCCGTAACGCGGCCGTCCATCGCGATCTTCCGGCTGCCCGACTCATAGATCCAGTACGCGTCGTTCAGGACACCGATCAGTCCGGTGGCGATTTCATCGGTCGTCAGGTCTTTAATCGCCGTCAACTTCTCCCGCATCGTAAGCGTCCCGTCAGCCGAGGACTCGAACCGCAGTTCCGCCCGCACGCCTTCCCGGCCGTGATCGAGCACCAGGTCGGCCGTGAAGCCGTCGGCCCGGTCCGCAACCTCCGCCGAGCGGAGCAGCACGGGCGCGTCGCCTTTTACTCCTTCAAACCGGATATGCCCGACGCCGCTCCGCTTGTCGGGAGAGACGACTCGGTCCAATTGAAACGGCACGCATTGAGCCATGACCGTGGCGCCCCAACTGAGCGTGTGAACGGCGGCCGGCGTGCGATGGAGAATGATCTTGCCCGCTTCCAGCCGTTTGACGCCCAGCCGCGGCACGGGCCGATCGACAATATCCTTGGCCGCTTGCAGAGCCAACCAATTGCAGCCCAACCACCGAAGGAGGTCCGCCTGGTTCGAAGCGAAGAAATTCTCCTTCGCATGGAAGATGGCGCCATCCGGGTTGCGGGCCTGCATCTTTTCGGTTGTCTCCAGGTTGCTTTGCAGCAGCGCCCAGGCGTCCGGATCGCGGCCGTACACAGCCATAAAAGCATGATTGGACATCCATTTGGGCAGCCGAAACAATTCCCAATCTTGACCGTTGGGATAAACGAATCCGCCTTCCGGAAGAATCATCCATTTGAGGTTTTCATAAATCCCCGGGAGGTTGAAAAGAAGTGCCTCCGGCGTACGGCGGCCGGTGAGGGAATAGTCCACGGCGCTTTGCAGCAAAAGCTCAAACGTGGCCATGTAGTCGGGATGGACGATTCGATGGTTCTCCAAGGTGAAGTCGTCGAAAATGTTGGCCCCGGTAAATTGTTCGGACACCGGCCGGCCGTCGACGATCTGCGGATTCCGCTCGTCCGCCGGCCGCAGAAATGACGAGAGGGCCCACCGCTGGAATTCCTTTTCCCAGGCGGCCCGCCGGGGATCAGAGGGCATCAGCAACACGGCGACGTTCAGGATGGTGCTGTTCCAGGCATTTTCCTCGGCCTTGGTATCCTGCCGAAGTTGGTGCGGCGGCGTCCGGCCGACGAACCGGTCGGCCTCATGGGCCGCCACCCGGCGGACGCCTTGCCGCAGGTCCTCGGGCAGATCGGCCCAGGTCCACCACGCCGCCCGGCCCAACGACTGCGTCCAAAGGGCCGACTGCCACTGATCGCCCCACGGTTTGCCGTCGCTGGTCGGCCGCGCGCCCGTCACGTGCGTCGTCACCAGATAGCGCATCATGGGCACGATGGTTTTCCGGAAGAGATCTTCCCGGCTGACGCCGACCAGCTTTTCGTCGTACGGCCCGAAACGGTACAAAAACGCCAGGCCCTCGACCGTCGAGGTGTTCGGCCGGATCCAGTGTTCGCCACCCTTGCTCTGGGTGAGAAGCAGGAGCTTCGAATCCTCCGCCCAGGGATGGACGATCATTAAGAGGTGGTGCGCCTGGAGTTCCACCGCCCGGTAAATGCGGTCCTGCACCGCCCGAATTTTCGGATTTTTCTGTTCCGGCGGACGGCAAGGCAACACCTTGTCACTTCCGTAAATCCCTCGAACCGCCAAGGACAGGAATACCGCCCAAACCAAGATCGTGCAGGACCGGCGCTCGGATAAAACAGCCATTCTTTCTTCCACAAAGCAACACAATGAAACGGGAAAAACCGGAGAGGAACGATTTCCTCAACCGCTCCGCAAGGACAGTCGCGGGGGTAAGTCCCGGCGTTGACTGCCCGGGAGCCGGCCTTCCCCGGGGATGGTATTCTCTAGATTATACCACGCCTTCATCTGAAAAACACCGTTTCCCGCCGATCAGCCCCGTTGTGAGTCTGCATTGTCGGATGATGAGTTTTCTGTACAATGGATAGTTCCTTCACCGGATGAGGACACCGAAGATAATCAGCGTTTAGCCCGGCCGCTTGCGGCCGGCGGAAACCGCGCATCCCTGAAAAACGCCGGGCACAAGTGCCCGGGCGAAACGGTCTTTTTACTGGAAACGGTCGCAAGTAAACCATGCCTGACACGACGCTCTCCTTGACTGCCGTTGAACAAACGGCGCTGGCCGCTTCGCCATTCGACCTGCTCTATCCGCCGGACGAGAAAATCCCCGTGCTGACGGTGAGCAATTTTCCCTCCCTGGGCCGGCTCGTGGCGATGCGGTTTCTGGAATGGGTCCAGGGGCATCCGGGAGGAGTGGTCGCGCTGCCGACCGGCAAGACCCCGGAGCACTTCATCAAGTGGGTGCAGCGCCTGCTGGCCGCGTGGGATGCGGCGGAGACCCGGCAGATGCTGGAGCAGGCGGGTGTCGATCCGGGCCGGCGGCCCGACCTGAAAAGCCTGCACTTCGTCCAGATCGACGAGTTCTATCCGATCCGCCCCGAGCAGCAGAACAGCTTCTATTACTACGTGCAGAAATTTTACATCGAGGGCTTCGGGCTGGACCGGCGGAAGGCCCTCCTGATGGACTGCACGAAAATCGGGCTGGAGCCGGATCAGACGTTGGAGACGGTGTGGCCCGATTTCCGGGTGGACCTTTCGCTCCGCACGCGCCAGGCCCTGACGGATCAGGAGCGCTTGCAGCAGGGAGTGCTCCGCCGGATCGACGAGTGGTGCCAACGCTACGAGGACCGCATCCGCGCCTTGGGAGGCATCGGTTTCTTCCTCGGCGGCCTCGGCCCCGACGGCCACGTGGGTTTCAACGTCCGCGGTTCGGACCATTATTCCACCACGCGGCTGACGGCCACGAATTACGAAACGCAAGCGGCCTCGGCCACCGACCTCGGCGGCGTGGAAATCTCCCGCAACCGGCTGGTAATCACCATCGGGCTGAGGACCATCGCGCACAATCCGGAATGTACGGCCCTGATTATCGCGGCGGGCCAGTCGAAGGCGGAGGTGGTCTCCGACGCGGTGCAAGGCCCGGCCGGGGTGCTGATTCCCGCCAGCGCGCTGCGGCCCTTGCGCCACGCCCGCTTTTACGTGACGCTGGGAGCGGCGCAGCGCCTGCGCCGGCGGCGGGTGGAACTGGCGGTGCAAGCGGGCGCCGCCGACGACGAGCAGGTGGAGCGGGCCTTGACCGATCTCGCCCTGGCGAAAGGGCGACGGATTCTCGACCTCGGCGAGGACGAGGTCCGTTCGGACCCGCTGACGGCGGCGGTCCTCCGGCTCCGCCCCGAGCCGCTGCCGGACTTGCTCCGGATGGTCACCCAGCGGTTGGTCGCCAAGATCGAAGCCGGCAGCACGGGACTGCAAAACACGGTCTTTTTCCACACCGAACCGCACCACGACGATTTGATGCTGGGCTGCCTGCCGGCCATCGTGCGGAACATCCGCAGTCCCAGCAACGTGCACCATTTCGTCACGTTGACCAGCGGATTCACGTCCGTCTCGAACCGCTACATGCTCCGGCAGTTGGAAATCCTCCGTAACTATCTCGACACGCCGCTCTTCGCCGCGCTGCACGCCGAGGGCTACTTTACGCCCGGCAACCAGCACGGCAGCAACCGCGACGTCTGGCTCTACCTCGACGGGATCGCGGCCCAGAACGCCGAACTCCGCGATCAGGGCGCCGCCCGGCGGCTGCTGCGGAACTTCATCGCGCTCTACGACGAGACCGACCGGCGGGCCATCCGCGACCGGATGCAGGAACTGGAGCACTATTTCTCCACGGTCTATCCCGGCAAAAAGGACGCGGAAGCGGTGCAGCGGCTGAAGGGAATGTGCCGCGAGTGGGAGGCGGAAACCCTCTGGGGCTATTTCGGCTGGCAGTGCTCGCACATCCATCACCTGCGGCTGGGATTTTATACGGGCGAGATCTTCACCCCTACCCCCACCATCGAGCGCGACGTGCCGCCGATCCTGCGGCTCCTGGAGACAATCCGGCCCGACGTGGTCACCGCGGCCTTCGATCCCGAGGCCAGCGGGCCGGACACCCATTACAAGTCGCTCCAGGCCCTCAGCGCCGCGGTGGACCGCTACGCGGAAAAATTCCAACGGTCCGACCTGCGGATTTGGGGATACCGCAACGTCTGGTACCGCTTCCACCCCGGCGAGGCGAATCTCTACGTGCCCGTCTCGTTGAACATGTTCGCTGTGATGCAGAGCGCCTTTATGAACGCCTTCGGCTCGCAACGCGAAGCCTCCTTCCCCAGCCACGAGCACGACGGCCCCTTCTGCGAACTGGCCCAGCAGATCCAGGTGCAGCAGTACCAGATGCTCAAGACCTGCCTGGGCCGGGAGTGGTTCAGCGAGCACCCCAGCGCCCTGATCCGCGGCACCCGGGGATTCATCTTTCTCCGCGAGATGAACACGGAAGAACTCCGCCGCTCCGCCCGCGACCTCCGCCAGGCGGCCGAGGCAATTTGAGGGATGAAGGATGAGGGTGAAGATGGTTTTTTCAAGGAGTAGTCTATGGAGATTAAAAAACCAAGACAGGACTTGAGAAAACGGACGAAAGATTTTGCTTTGCGGATTATTCGAATGTTGGTTGCACTGCCAAAATCATTATCGGCCGAGGTTATTGGCCGTCAAATCGTCAAAAGCGGTACTTCGGTCGGTGCATATTACCGTGAGGCGTGTCGTTCTCGTTCCAATGCGGAGTTTATCAGTAAAATCGAAGGTGCATTACAGGAACTTGATGAAACTTCTTACTGGTTGGAATTAACTTGCTGAAAGTGGAATCCTCCCCGCAAAGCGACTTGTTGCACTTCAAAAGGAAGCAGACGAACTCATAGCAATCTTAACCGCCTGTGTCCGTAATGTAAAAAACAAAAAATCATAAACCCCTCATTCTTCATCCCTCATCCCTCATCCCTCATCCCTCATCCTTCATCCTTCATCCTTCATCCCTCATCCTTCGTTTCCGCCGGGTAGACCAGCGGCAGGATGACGTGGACGGTGGTGCCCTCTCCGGATTGGGAGTGGATGACAGCCTGGCCGTCGAGGAGGCGCGCCCGTTCGCGGATGCCGCGCAGCCCGAAGCGCTCCGGGGCAACCTTCTCGGGATCGAAGCCCACACCTTCGTCGACCACCTTGATGTGCAGTTGCTCGGCGGCTTGATAGAGTTCGATGCGGATGAAGTCGCTCCGGCTGTGGCGGCAGGCGTTGCCGAGCGATTCCTGGACGATGCGGAAGACGGCGGTCTCCAGCAGCGGGGCCAGCCGTCGGAACCGCACGTCGTGTTTGAAGACGATCTCTTGGCCGGTGCGCTGCCGTTGCTCGGCCACGAGGTACTCCACGGCCTGGAGTACGCCGGCCTCGTCGAGGATCAGGGGCCGCAGCCCGCTGATCAGCCGCCGCACTTCGTCCAGGCCGCGGCGGATCAGCTTCAAGCCGTCGTGGAACTGCCGCTCGGCCAGCGCCGGATCGCCCTCGCGCAGCCCGAGGTAATTTTCCAGATACAGCAGCGCCGCCGCCAATTGCTGGGCGAAGCCGTCGTGCAGCTCGTAGGCGGTCATCTGCCGGTCCCGTTCCTGGAGTTCCAGCAGGCGGCGCAACAGGCGTTGTTCGCTGAGCACGGCTTCCTGGGCCTTCTGCTGGGCCGTGATGTCCGAGGCAAAGATGATCAACTCGCGGACCTCGTCCTCTTCAATCAGGGGAATGATCCGCACCCGCCACCATAAGTCTTTGACGTCCCGGGCTACGAGATCCTGGACTATTTTCCGGGCGGCGCATTGGGCGTAAGCCCGGCGGACTTCTTCCCGGTATTCTTCCGCGGCCAGCAACGGGATGCTGATTCCCGGGGCCGATTCCGGAGTCATGTGGGGATTGGCGTGATTGGCGAAGCGCACCGTCCCCTCCAAATCGGTCACGACCAAGACGTCGGGAAGCGAGGCGATGATGTGCTCCAGACGCGATTCCGACTGCCGCAAGGCCTTCTCGGCCTGCTTGCGGGGGTCGATGTCCTCGACGATCGCCACGATCTCTTGCAGAGCGCCGTCGCTCAGGGTCATGAGGGAAAAGGTCACGCGTCCCCAATGTGCGGTACCGTCCGCCCGCAGGTGTTGTCCTTCCCACTGCACCCAAGGCAATTGCTCATTCAGCAGGCGTTGAAGTTGCTCCTCCAGTGCTTCCAGATCCTCCGGATGGACAAAGTCCCGATAATTACGTCCGAGGATCTTTTCCGGGGGTAGCCAGGACAACTGGCAAATCATGGAGTTGGCTTCCAGGATTTTCCCCTCCAAATCCGTCAACACCAGTCCGATGGCGGCGTTTTCAAAGACCGCCCGGAACCGCTGTTCGCTCTCCTGCAGGGCACGAAGCGTCTTGTGGATTTCCGAGAGGTCGCGGCCGAGTCCGAAGGCCACGCTTTTCCCTCCCCAGTACCCTCGGACGACCCAAGTTTCGGCGGGAATCAGCGCGCCGTCCTTGGCGATGAAAGGACGGCTGACGAGCGTTTGTTCGCCCCGATAAATCCTAGCCTGCACCGCGAGAACTTCCGATTGGGGTTCAGGAGGATGCACGATGCTGATGTTCTTTCCCAACAATTCCTCTTTCCGATAACCCAGCCGTTTTTCCACCGCGGGATTGACGTCCAGGAGCTTGAAGTCTTCATCGACGATAAAGACCAGATCGGGGAGCGAATCAAACAGGTTTTGCAGGTTTTGCTGACTCGCCTTCAAGGCCTCTTCGGCCTGAACGCGGGCGACGCTTCTGCCGATCCATTGGGCGATGACCTCGACGGCGTGCCGGGTGGCCAGCGAAACGAAGTCCTGAGTGCGGGAGATGAAATTGAGCGAAGCCACGACCCGCCCCTTGTCCTGGACCGGAACGATGCCCACGAACCGCACGTCCTCCCGGAGAAAGGCCTCCGCGATGGGAGGGGAGAGATCCCGCGGTTTGGCGTAAAGGGTTCCGCCCTGCATCAGCTTCCGTGTTTTTTCGCTCTCCGGCGGATAGCTCCGGATGGTTTGCAGCAGGTACTCCGAGCCTCCTTTCGCGGCACGGAGTTGCAGCGAACCGGTCGCCGGATCGAGCAGATAGATGCCGGCGCCGTCCACGCCTTCCAACTGGAGCACCGTCTCCAGCAGGGCTTCGATAATCGCGGAGAAATCTCCCGCTGCCGAGAGGTTGATGGCCAAATCCCGTTGAAGGCGAAGTACATCCAGAGCTTCCCGCTGCGGCGACCAATCGAGTACTATGCCCTCCAGTTCGCTTAGTTTTCCCTGAGCATCGTAGATCATTCGGCCGGAAAGTTGGATAGGAATGGGAGTTCCGTCGCGGCGATTCCAGATCAACTCCACGCCTTTAATTTGCAGCGGAAACTGCGACATTACCCGCTCGCGGTCTTCCGGATCAAAAAAGAGTTCCCGGGCCGAGAGTTGCATCAGCTCCTCGCGGGACGAGTAGCCCAGCATCTCCGCCAGGCTATGGTTGGCCTCCAGGATCCGACCGTCGGCGGAGATGCGGAGGATGCCGTAAGGGACTTCATCCGCTGGGATCCAGTGTTTTCTGCCTTCCGGATCAGAGGGATTCATCGAGGACTTCCCGTAAGAAGCGGAGGAAGGACCATTGACTTGGGGAATCTTCGAGCGAAGAATTCATCAGGCAAAACCGTTAATATCTCACGTTTTGATCGTTTCCGCAACCGGCAACCCTGTCGATTCCCTTGAAAACCAAAATCCTTGTGTACCTTCCGTTGTTCCTCTTGGGGTGGCACTTCGTAACCCCCGGCACGGCCGCCGCACCGCCGCCCTTCTCCACCCGTTTGGCCGTCCCGCCCTTCCCCGAGGACGCCGACTGGATCAATACCCCCAAACCACTGACCTGGGAGCAGCTCCGCGGAAAGTTCGTGCTGTTGGATTTCTGGACCCTCGGCTGCATCAACTGCATGCACGTCATTCCCGAACTGAAAAAACTGGAACGCGCCTGGCCGAAGGAACTGGTGGTCGTCGGCGTCCACTCCGCCAAGTTCGCCCGCGAGAAGGACACCCCGAGCATCGCCCAGGCCGTCAAGCGGTACGGCGTCGGGCATCCGGTCGTCAACGACGCCGGCTTCGTCCTCTGGAAAAGTCTCGACATCCGGGTTTGGCCCAGCCTGGTGCTGGTCGATCCGTCGGGCTACGCCGTGTGGGGGCACAGCGGAGAAATCACCTTCGAGCAGCTCAACGAGGTCCTCCGCCGCGCCGCGCCGTATTACCGCCGCCAGGGATTGCTCAATCCAAAACCGTTGGAACTAACCCCGGCCGATCGGGCCGCCCCGGCCGGCGTGCTCCGCTTCCCGGGCAAGGTGCTGGCGGACGAAAAGACCGGCCGGCTCTTTGTCGCCGACAGCGGCCATCACCGGATCGTCGTCGCCGGACTGGACGGGACGTTGCAGGAGACCATCGGCGCCGGCACGCCGGGCCGGACGAACGGCGATTTCTCCACCGCCCGGTTCCACACCCCGCAGGGCATGGCGCTGGAAGGAGAGACGCTTTTCGTGGCCGACATCGGCAACCACTTGATCCGGAAAGTCGATCTCCGGGCGAAAAAAGTGTCCACCCTTGCCGGTACGGGCGTGCAAAACCGGGGGGCGCTCCCCTATAGCCGGTGGAGCAGCCCGATCCGCACGGCGCTGAGCAGTCCCTGGGCGTTGGCCGTGGCACAAGGCGATTTGTACGTCGCGATGGCGGGCCTGCACCAGATCTGGCGAATGAGGCTCGACGGCTCGGGGATCGAAGTGTACGCCGGCAACGGCACGGAAGACATTGTCGATGGCCCCGTCCTGCCCCGCCGGCCGTACCAGCCGGGCTACGCCGCCTTCGCCCAGCCCAGCGGACTGACCTCCGACGGGACCTGGCTCTACGTAGCCGACGCTGAGGGGAGTTCCATCAGGGCGGTCCCCTTCAATCCGCGGCAAAACGTCCGCACCGTGGTCGGCACCGCCGGCCTGCCCCAGGAACTTCGGCTGTTCACTTTCGGCGACGTCGACGGTCGAGGTCCGGCCGTCCGCCTCCAGCATCCGTTGGGCATCGTGTTTTACGAAGGCAAGCTGTACGTAGCCGATACGTACAATCACAAGATCAAGACCGTCGATCCGGCCGGCGGCGAGACGCGCACCATTGCGGGAACCGGCCGCCGCGGCGCCCGTGACGATCCGGCCGAGTTCAACGAACCCGGCGGACTGTCCGCCGCCGGGGGAAAGCTCTACGTGGCCGACACCAACAACCACGCCGTCCGGGTCATCGAGCTGCGCCGCGGCAACGCCGTCTCAACCCTCCGCATCGCCGCGCCCGCCAAATAGAAGCGGCGTCCCGATCCGTTTAGCGGCCGCCGGCACGGCGGCCTTGGCGTTTCTCGCAAATCGGAGCCGCCGTACCGGCGGCTGCTAAGCGGCCGTCCAATAATAACTCCCCTCTCCCTTTGGGAGAGGGGCAGGGGGTGAGGGCGATTGCAACCGACAAAACACGAAGTT
>JAFGPV010000017.1 GCA_016936015.1 Pirellulales bacterium | reverse complement strand
GGGAACCTCACGGACGCTCACGCTCCTGCTCGGCTCGTTAGCTGCCCTGAGTCTCTTGGTCGGCGGCGTGGTCTTGATGAACATCCTCCTCATTTCGGTGGCGGAGCGAACCAAGGAGATTGGCCTGCGCCGCGCGGTGGGCGCGACACGTCGAGACGTGTTCTTCCAGTTTCTCACCGAGTCGCTGACCGTGACGTTTCTTGGCATGTTCCTGGGCACGTTGCTCGGCTGGGGTATTGCCGTCGTGCTCTCCAACGTCTCGCCGATGCCCGTGGTCGTGTCGTGGGAACCGTTTGCCCTGGCCGCTGTGTTCGCGCTGTTGGTGGGCACATTCTTCGGCGTGCAGCCGGCCCGGCGCGCGGCCCGCCTCAGCCCCGTTGACGCCTTGCGATGAAGCTCTCGAAAAACGTCGTACTTTCGTTGGAAATCCTCGCGGCACACAAACTGCGAACGGTGTTGAGTGTGTTGGGCATCGTCGTGGGTGTGGCGGCCGTGGTGGTCATGGTGTCGATCAGCAAGGGAGCGGAGAAGCGGATTCTCGACCAGATTCGCGCGATGGGCACGAATCTCGTCACCGTCAGCGCGGGCCAGACCCGGTTGGTGGCTGGACGGCAGCGGCAAATGACCACCGTCACGACGCTCATGCCGGCCGACGCCCAGGCCATAGTCCAGGACTGCCCTTCGGTCGCGGCCGTCGCGCCCGCCACGAGCAAGAAGCTGGCCGTCCGCTGGGAAACCGAGAACACCAACACGACCGTGCTGGGCATGACGCCCGAGGGATTCGACGTCCGCGACATGGCATTGGCGACAGGTCGTCTCTTTGATGCGGACGAAGACCGCGCGTCTCGTCGCGTGGCCGTGCTTGGTCCCACGGCGGTCGAAAACCTCTTCGGCAACTCCGATCCCGTGGGCCAAACGATTCGCATCGGCCGAGTGCCCTTCGAGGTCATCGGCGTTATCCGGCCCAAGGGTGTTGACCCCAACGGCCTGGACCAGGACGACGTTATCATCGTGCCGTTGGGGGCGGCCATGCGGCGGCTGACCAACGTGATCTACATCCAAACGGTCTACGTCCAGGCCAAGGATAGTAAGCTGCTGGAGCGGGCCGAGCAGGAAATCCGCGACGTGCTCCGCCGCCGTCACCGGTTGGAAGGCAAGACGGACGATTTCACGATCCAGAACCAGGCCACCCTCATTGCCGGCGAACGCGAGACGGCCCAATCCATGACGCTCCTGGTCGGCAGCGTGGCGGGCATTTCTCTGTTGGTCGGCGGCGTCGGCATTCTCGCCGTGATGCTCATCTCGGTCCGCGAACGGGTCCACGAGATCGGCCTGCGCCGCGCTGTCGGGGCCACTCGCGGCGACATCCGCAACCAGTTTCTCCTCGAATCGGCCATATTGGCCGCCCTCGGAGGACTGGCTGGCGTGCTCATCGGCGTCTCAGCCACTGCGGCTGCCGCGACCTACGGCGATTGGGACGCCATCATCTCCTGGGAGTCCGCCACCGTCGCCTTCGTCTTCTCCGTCACGCTCGGGATCGTCTTCGGTCTCTACCCCGCCCTCCGCGCCGCCTCGATGGAACCCATCGAAGCCCTTCGGGCCGAATGATCGAGCACAATCGGCTGAACAAGCATGAAGAGGAACAAACACCCCCCAGCGGCTGTTCGACCAGATTATTCAGAAGACTAAGAAAGCGCAAACCGTGTGCCACTGCTGGCTTGCCTGGCAGTGTTGCGTTTTTGGGGGGGTTTACCCTGCTGGACAAGCCAGCAGTGGTGCCCCTTATGAATATTCCAGGTTGGCCGCCGGCCAGAAAATTGACGGCTCGAAGCGCTGTGGGAAAAATCCGGCATTCAGTTCACTCCTCTCTCCCGGATTCTTCACAACTATCATCCTGCCGGTCACCCTCGACAGATGGTCGGCGTTGGTCGGCGAAGGATCTCCGTCTCTTCCCGGGCAATCCAGATACTTCGCTGTGCTCAGCAGTGTCCTCGGAAGGTCTCCGCCCCGGGGAGACGTTTTCCCGGCAGGCTGAATGCCAACAGCGCATCTCCTTATACATCAAGAAGTTATGGTGATATTCCGACCATTCCGATCTCTGTTGTGGTTATATGCTACGTTTGTGTGTAAAGATCCTTGGGAAATATTAATGAACTGATCGACGACGGAACGTATCGCTCGAACAGAGGATTGTGCCTCCCAAAAAGAAGCGTGCGTTTCTCCCATCGCAATATTCTTCATGCCATGCAAGAGACATTTCACAATCATTGGGAGGGGCCCAAAAGTTCCGCGGACACACCCGCTCAGACGCAGCAGACGGAGATTCTGGACTATAACGCCTTGGTCGACCGCTGCTTGGGCAACATCGAACTGGCGAGCCGACTGGTAGAGAAATTACAGACTTGTCTGCCGCAGGAAATCGAAAGCATGGAGAAGGCGCTTTCACAGAACGACGCCGCGCAACTGGCCCGCATCGCGCATCGCCTGAAGGGTGCGACGGCGAGCGTCTCGGCGCAGAGACTGAATCGGGTCGTGGAAGCGATCGAAGAATACGGTAAAGCGGGCACCCTTTCAGATATTCCCGCATCACTGGAACAACTACATCAGGAGTGGGAACAGTTCAGAATACATTCCACGACGTTTTTACCGTCGTGAAAGCATTCCGGAATCCAAGTGGGGCAGCCCTCCTCCCTAACGGGTTGATGACCCGAGGACGGATGCCGTGCGAGTGTTGATTGTCGAGGACGATGATTTTGCCGCCGACGTGTTGGAGAATGCCCTGAGCCGGTTCGGTTACGAAGTCACCAAGGCGCGGAACGGACGAGAAGCCCTGGAACTGGTGCGGAGCAGTTTATATCGGTTGGTGATCTCCGACTGGGAAATGCCCGAAATTTCGGGAGTGGATCTCTGCCGGCGGATTCGAGCGCAGCACACCGGCGGTTATGTGTACATCATCTTGCTCACGGCGCGGCGCGGCACCAAGCACGTCGTGGAAGGCCTGAACGCCGGCGCGGACGATTTCATTACGAAACCCTTTGAACCGCAGGAGTTGCTGGTCCGCCTCCGGGCGGGAGAACGGATCCTCGCTCTGGAAAGCCGCGAACTGATCATCTTCAGCCTGGCAAAACTCGCCGAGTCCCGCGATCCGGACACGGGCGCCCACCTGGAGCGGATGCGCGAATATTGCCGGGTCCTCGCCGAGCATCTCTCGCGCCAAGAAAAATTCCGCGACCAGGTGGACGGCAACTACATTCAATTGATTTATCTGACCAGTCCCCTGCACGACATCGGCAAAGTCGGAATTCCCGACAGTGTGCTGCTGAAACCCGGGAAATTCACCCCGGAAGAATTCGAGATCATGAAGCAGCATGCACTGATCGGTTTCCAAACGCTCGACGCCGCGGCCCGGACGCACCCCGACGCCCGATTCCTCCTGATGGCCCGAGAGATCGCCATCTCCCATCACGAACGCTTCGATGGTTCGGGCTATCCTAATCATCTGGTCGGAGAGGCCATTCCGCTGTGCAGCCGGATCGTCGCCTTGGCAGACGTTTACGACGCCCTGACGACGAAGCGGATCTACAAGCCCGCCTACAGCCACGAAGAAGCCCGCGCAATCATCTTCGGAGAAATGCTTAATAAATTCGATCCCGAGATCCTCGAAGCCTTCTGCCAGAATGAAGAACGCTTCATGAAAATCAAGGCCCAATTTACCGATCAAGAGCATCCGACCGGGAGAATGAACGGACAATCTCAGACCCCCGATCCGCAGGGAAATTCTCCATTTTGCCCAATCCTTACTGTCGGCACTCCGGACGCCCCAATTACCTCCTGACTTCTTCTTTCAGTTTACCGACCGAATTGAGCGGTGCCGATCTCTTCCATAACCCTTCTTCTAGATCATTGTAAAGCCTTCGGGCAAGGAGTGCCCTATGAACCGGAACTGGATGCCAATAGTCTGTTTGGGGCTATTGCTTATTCTTATGGGTGAGGCGTTTGCCGATGGGATCATGCTGAACGGATTGTCCCCGCGTTCCATCGGGCGGGGGGGGACAAATCTCGGTTTTTCCGACAATGGCGCCATCCTGTGCGATAATCCCGCCGCCATGGTCAACATCGACGGTCAGCGGATGATCGACCTGGGCGTCGACATGATATTGACCGATCTCGATTACTCCAATCCGCGCAACGCCGGGGAATCGTTCATCAATCTCTGTCCTTTGCCCCAGGTGGCCCTCCTCCGCAAGAGCGCCGACGGGAATTGGGCCTACGGCGTGGGGCTGTTTGTGCCCGCGGGCTTTTCCGGAAATTATTCCCTGGTCAGCACCGTTCCCGTTTCGGGGCCCCAACAATACCGCTCCTTCGGGATGCTGGCAAAGATCCTGCCGGGAGTCGCCTATCGCGCCACCGACCGGCTTTCGATCGGCGCCACGTTGGGTGTGGGCTTCAACCACGTGGAATTGAAGGGGCCTTACTATATCCAGGGGTCGAGCATCTTCCACGGCGTACCGACGCTGATGGGCGTGCGCGAGAACGGCGCGACTCTGATCTGGTCCGCCGGGCTGCAGTACCTCCTGACCGACGCCACGACTCTCGGACTCGCGTACCAGAGCGAAAGCCGCTTCAAAATGAGCGGGGACGCCAGCGTGACGATCCCCTCGCTCATGTCGAGTGACTTCGACGCCGGCATGGACATTACGTGGCCGCAAACCCTGGGGCTGGGCGTCCGTCACGAACTCTGTCCCCATCGCATCATCTCTGCCGACGTGATCTGGACCCGATGGTCCACGGCGTTTAACAACTTCAACCTCCGGTTGACCAACCCCTCGAACCCGTTCTTCCCCGCCGCGTTGAATGAACAGGTTCCGCTCCACTGGAGCGACGGGCTCTCGGTGCGTTTGGGGTATGAGCGCGTGCTGACGGGCGGCCAAATTCTCCGCCTCGGATACTGCCACTGTAACAATCCGATCCCCAAGGAAACGCTCACGCCGTACATCCAAGGAATTGCCGAACACGCGTTCTCAGCAGGCTACGGTTTCCTCTACCGCCGATGGAACGTCGATTTGGCCTATATGTACTCCTTCTCGCCGGAGATCACGGTCGGAGCCAGCGATTTCATTGGCGGCGACTTCGACGGCGGCGTCCACCAAGCGCAGGCCCACTGCCTGTCGTTAAGCCTGATGCGGCAGTATTGATCCCCGGTTTTTCAATTCAGACGGCCTCTTTCGGCGCGGCGCTGCCGCTGGTTTTATCCAGATGAGGCACCGCGACGGAAGGGGAATGCTCGGCGCGTTGTGCCCCGGATTGATCGATGCGGAAAAGTCTGTCCGCCTTGGATCGGCTGACAAAATTCATGATCACGCCGCTCTCGTCCCGGGCCATTTCCAAAGCGCCCGGGTCGTAACCGGCCTGCTCGAAGAGGCCGCGGCATTCCTCTTCCGTCCGTTGGAGGAAAAACCAATCGACCATCCATTGATATTCCGTCTTGTCGTAACGGCGGCAATCCTTGAAAGCCACGTAAACCACGCCGCCCTCGCCCAGCGACTCGCGCCAGCCGCGGAGCATCGCCACCAGGTATTTATCGGGAATGTAGTCGCAAAGTCCCACGCTGTAGATGATGTCGGGCCGGCCGAACTTGGCGACGTTTGCTTTCGACGAACTCATGCGCAGGGCATTGTAGCAAGTGCAATCGAGCCGGTGAATGCCCGGCATCTCGGCGGCATGGGCGCGGACGTAATCCAATGCCTCCTGGTCGCTATCGAGGCACGTTACGTGGAGGGCGCCCTCTTCCGGAGCGTTCAATCCTTCCCGATACTCCCGGCACGGTCCGCAAGCGACATTCAGAATGGAAACGTTCCCGCGGCGGTGCGACACCTCTTCAATGAGGAACCGGCGCACGGCCTGAAGACGAGTCTTGACGGCCCAGCCAAGTGTGGTATTCAAAAAATAGAGATCCAAATACCCGCCCAGTCCGCGGGATTTGGGGGTGCCGTCATAAATCGCGGCGAGGAGTTGATAATCGCCGGGGTAGCCCCGCGGCTTGAGACGGGCGCGATGCATAAACCAGCTTCTATCAAACCACGGGGAAATCTCCTTCTGTACTCTTTTCTGCGATTCCTGAAGCCATTGTGTCTCTGGGCCGATGCTGATTTCAAGTCTTCGACACGCGGCAATCGATTCGTGTAATGCCGCAGTCAACTCTTCGAGGTATTTATCCTCATGCGGCTCGGCGGACGGTCCCAAACGCCGGTCCAGGTCTGCAAGCCGTTGCGTGAACGTCGACACATCATTTAAGAAAAAAGCATCGATTTCAGATTTCATTGCTGCACCTCATGCGGAAAAGGAAAGGGAGAGAAAAGAAACGGAGTGAAAAAATCCGTGGTTGCAACACAGTTCATAAAGTCTGCTCGAAAAAGGCATGCACAAGTTCCATTGTCTTTGGGTTTGTAACAATCAATCCGCCGTGAATGATCCATGACGCCAAACCGCCTCTTAAGCATCAACCCATGTCTAGAAAGAAGAATTTAATTGAATGATTCAAAAACGTTCCTGCATTTTATCTGGGACAAGGTGGAGTGTCAACTTTCCATCCCTCTATAGTATCAATAATTGAACAACTGCGACTCGAGAATGGTCAATTATGTTCTCTGCGTATGGCGGGTAAATTCTGATTTTTATAGCGAAGCCTCAAATTGAGAATGACTTGCATTTGCTTAAAATGTTTGTCATAAAAACCGCATTATCTGACATTTGATTACGTCTTTTTCGGCCAGATACCCACCCCTGTTCGGCAGGCATTATCAGCATAATGCTTAAAGTCAGAACAAGTTTTCTTTATTGACGGAGTCCGTCTTGATCCAATAGTCAAAAGTTCGCAATTAGGAATGATTTTTAGGCTGCGGAAAAGGTAGGTTTTATGAAGATATGGAGAAGTTACCCGTTAAAATCCCTGGGGATGCTATGTCCGCGGAGGGTTGCGACCCTCTTGCCATTGGCGGTATTCTTTGCGACCGGTTCCGGTTGGATCGACTCCTGAAAGAAGATCGGGGCATCAAGACTTTCCTTGGGACAAAGCTGGATGACAACGAGGCGGTGGTTGTCAAAACGATTCTTGCCGGCGATCTCCCGGCCGGCACACTGATGCGATTGAAACACGAGGCTTCGCAGCTTCTGCGCTTGCAGAGCCGGTGGCTTGCTCCCCTGATACACATCGGCCAAGAGAAGGACTGGTTATTGCTGGTTTCCAAGTTCATTCCCGGCACGTCGCTTCAGAAACGGCTTGACGCCGGTCCGCTGAGTCTGGAAGAGACGTTGACAGTCGGCCAGGCGCTTCTTTCCGGAATATGCGACATTCACGAGCAAAACGTGCTGCATCGCGCCATCAGGCCCTCGAATCTCATCGTCAATACGCAGGGCAAGATCGACGAGGTTGCGCTGATCGATTTCGGCCTGGTGCGATCCATCCAGTCGGAGGCGCCGCTCCGGGACCATATCCTGGAAGCCGCCGTCTACGTTTCCCCGGAGCAAGCCGGCTCGATCGATCACGACGTTGCTGAATCTGCCGATCTTTATTCGGCGGGGATCGTGCTGTTTCACTGTCTCGCCGGGCGTCCTCCCTTTCAAGGCGAAACCATTGGCTCTATCCTCTTTGCGCACATGACGGCCCGAGTGCCCGGGTTGCGAACCCTGGGAGTCGCCGTCCCCCGGGCGCTGGACGAACTAATTGGACGGCTCTTGCGCAAGGATCCTCGCGATCGTTACCAATCCGCGGCGGCCGCCCTGGCGGATCTCAACGCCATTGCCCAGAGGATTCAGCAAGGCGACGCCGATCCGGAAGTTGTCATCGGTTTGCAGGATCGGCGTTGCACCTTGACGGAACCGGCGTTTATTGCGCGGACGCGAGAGTTGGAGCAGTTGGACGAACAAATCCGCCGGGCGGGATGTGGGCAGTCGGGACTTGTCTTGCTGGAAGGAGAATCGGGCAGCGGAAAAAGCCGGTTGCTGATGGAAATTGCGCAACGCGCCGTCCACGACGGTTTGTGGATATTAAGCGGGCAGGGAACAAGCAATGTAGCACAACAGCCATTCCATTTGTTGCAGGGAATTGCCGAGGGCTTTCTCTCGGCGAGCAAATCCGATCCCCTCGTGGCGGATTCAGTGCGGGAACGGCTGGGGAGCTACTGCGACGCCGTCGGCGCCGCTTTGCCGGGACTGGCCGAGATCCTTCACTGTCAGCCGTCGCTGCTCCAAGGACCGGAGGCCTTTGGCGAAGCACGGATGATCCAAGCGTTGGCCAAGTTTCTCGAGGCCTTGGGCAGCCCGGAGCATCCGGCGATGGTGATCCTCGACGACTGCCAATGGGCGGATGATCTGACCTATAAACTCATTCGGCGTTGGCAAACCGTCGACGGGGAATCGGCCGCCGGGGAACGGCACGTTCTCCTGGTCGTCTCGTTCCGTACCGAGGAGGTTCACGAGGACCACCTTCTCCGGCACATGCGGCCCGCGCTTCATCTCCGCTTGTCACCCCTGGAGTCGGACGAGGTGCGGCTGTTGGTGGAGTCGATGGCTGGTCCCCTCCCGCAAGACACCGTCAATCTGATTACGCGGCTGGCCGCAGGCAGTCCGTTCATGGCCTCGGCCGTGTTGTGGGGGCTGGTGGAATCCGGCGCCTTGGTCGCCGATGCGAACGGTTGGCGGATTGAACCGCTGGCCATGGCTGACGTGAGTTCGTCCAGTCGCGCGGCGGCCTTCCTTGCCCGACGTCTCGATTTGTTGCCCCCCGAAACCATCCAACTTCTCTTCGGAGGCGCGATCCTGGGCAAGGAATTCGACCTGGAGATTGCGGCGCAACTTGCCCGACTGCGACCCGCGCACGCGATCGGCGCCCTGGACGATGCCCGGCATCGGCACCTGCTCTGGTCGCGCCCCGACGGCGCCCGATGTGTATTCGTTCACGACCAGATCCGTTCCGCCCTGCTGGAGCGGCTGTCGCTTACCGATCGGCAGGACCTGCACCGCCGGGCGGCATTTTACTTCCAACAGTCCGCCCCGGATTGCATCTCCGAGCTGGCCTACCACTTCGATGCCGCCGGGGACAGCCAATTGGCCTTGCCTTACGCGATCCAGGCGGCGGAGCAGGCCCGCGCTCAACACGCCCTGGAAATCGCCGAACAACAGTACCGCATTGCCCAGCGCGGCGCGGTTTCGGCGGATCAAGCGACGCGCTATCGCGTCGCCGAGGGTCTGGGCGACGTCCTGATGCTCCGCGGACGCTACGACGCCGCGGGAGAATTATTCGAGTCCGCCGCCGTGCTGGCTGAAGGAACATTCGCCCAAGCTCAAATCCAGGGAAAACTGGCCGAATTAGCGCTCAAGCGGGGCGACATGAATCGCGCCCTCCAGGATTTCCAAAAGGCGCTTCGGCTATTAGACATCTATATTCCTCGCCGGGTTGCGACATTTCTCGTGCTCTTGGGTTGGGAAATCCTGGTGCAATTACTGCATACGCACCTGCCCTCGGTGTTCGTCCATCGGTACAAGCTGCAACCCAGCGCTGCTCAGCGTCTGGCGATGAACCTTTTCAGCGGTCTGGCGCTGGCCGGGTGGTATGCAGGCAGACTTGCCGGCATGTGGGCGCACCTGCGCGGGATGAATCTCGCCGAACGCTATCCGCCGAGTCTCGAACTGGCAAACGCCTACGCCGAGCACGCCCCGGCAATGAGCCTCATCGGCGCCCTCTCGCGGGGAATCGCCTTTGCAAAGAAATCGCTGCACATCCGTAAAATGTTGGGAGATTTATGGGGACAAGGACAGTCGTTGCACTACCACGGGATTCTACTTTATGCCGCTTCTCGATTCGAGGAATGTATTGATAAATGCCGCGAGGCGATCCGACTTTTAGAGCGGATGGGCGACTACTGGCAAGTCCACCTTGCCCGATACCAGATTGCGGCATCCCTGTACCATGTCGGAGACCTCCAGGGCGCCCTCGACGAGGCGCGATTAAATCATCACTCCGGACACGAGTTGGGCGATGAACTCGCCTCCAGCATTATTCTCGACGTCTGGGCAAGGGCCACCGGTGGCGCAGTGCCTCCTTCCATCCTCCGCCAAGAAATTGATCGTTACAGCGATGATGTTCAAACAACCGCGCAACTTTCCCTCGCGGAGGGGATCTGCCTTCTGGATTCTGGGGAGCCGACACGCGCAACCGAGATCTTTGAAAAGGCAATCGTCGCCACTCGTCGAGCAAGATTGCATAATGCGTACACTTTGCCCCTGCTGACCTGGCTGGCCACGGCACTCCGCAGCCAAGCCGAAAAGACCGGTGATTGCACGCCGCAACGGCGCGGGATGATCCTCCGCCGCGCCGAAGCCGCCGTGCGACGCGCGCTCCGCTGGGCATGGCTCTGCAAAAACGACCTCTCGCAGGCGCTTCGCGAACAGGCCTTGATCCTGGCGATGCGCGGCAAGACACGGAAAGTACGGCACTTGTTCGACCAGAGTCTCGCGATTGCCCAAAAACAAGGCGCCCGCTACCAGTATGCCCTGACGCTACTGGCCAAGGCCCGTGTGGGTCGGGAGTTGGGATGGCCCAACGCCGAGGAGCAGGAAACCGAGGCTCAAAATCTCCTCAACGAAGTTCACACGCTCTCCGGTCTGAGTGAAGCAGCGGAGACGCCCGCGCTCAAACCGGTCAGCCTCTCGTTGGTCGATCGTTTTGACACCGTGCTGGATTCGGGACGGAAGATTGCATCCGCCCTCTCACCGGAGGCAATCTATGACGCCGCCCAGGCGGCCGCCTTGCGGCTGCTCCGTGCCGAGCAGTGTCTGATGTTCCAAGTCGATGCCGGCCAGAATCCGCCGCGTTTCACCGCGATCACCGAGGGACCCGACCGCGGATCCGACGATCCGATCATGCTCCAGGCCCTCCAGACGGGCCGGGCCGTGGTTGCCGTCAAACAGCAGGGCCATCCGGCGAGCGACAGCGCCTTCAGTTTCGGCGAACGTTCTGCCTTGTGCGTGCCGATCTACGTCCGCGGCCGCGTGGTCGCCTGCCTCTACGCCTCGCACGAGCACGTCCGCGGCCTGTTTGGGCCCGACGAACAGCGTCTGGCAGACTTCATCGCCACGATCGCCGGCGCCACCCTGGAAAATTCCGAGAGCTTCACCCAGTTGCAGACGCTCAACGAAACCTTGGAGCAGCGGGTTGCCGAGCGGACGGCCGCCGCCGAGGCGCGGTCCCGGGAATTGGCCGAGATGAACTCGGAATTGGAACGCCTGGCGACCAAATTGGTGCAAACCCAAGAGGAGTTGCTGCTGGCCAAAGACTCCGCCGAAACCGCCAACCACGCGAAAAGCGCATTTCTGGCAACGATGAGTCACGAAATCCGCACCCCCATGAACGGCATCATGGGCATGGCGGAATTGATGCTCTCGACCACGTTGGACGACGAGCAGCGCGGATACCTGAACATCATCAAACAGTCGGCCGATTGTCTGCTGGATTTGATCAATGACATCCTCGACTTCTCCAAGATCGAGGCGGGCAAAATGGACCTGGAGAACATTTCCTTCGATCTGCGCGAGGTGGTCGGCGAGGCGACACAGGTCCTGGCCCTGAAAGCCTCGCAGAAAAACCTGGAACTGATCTACCGCGTCGATCCCGACGTGCCCCCGACGCTCGTCGGCGATCCAGGCCGGATCCGCCAGGTCTTCGTCAATCTGTTGGCCAACGCCGTGAAATTCACCGAATCGGGCGAGGTCTTCATCGACGTCCGGCGGGAAGGGCGGACGGAAGGCTCCCTGCTCCTGCATTGCTCCGTCCAGGACACCGGGATCGGCATCCCGCCGGATAAACAACAGGCCATCTTCGACTCTTTCAAACAGGCGGAACGCTCCACAACGCGCCACTTCGGCGGCACCGGGTTGGGACTGGCGATCTCCTCGCAATTGGTGAACCTGATGAAGGGGCGGATTTGGGTGGAAAGCGAAGTCGGCCGGGGCAGCACTTTCCATTTCACCATGCAGCTTGACCTGCCCGACGATGCGGAACCTTTTTATTGTGCCGCGCTCTCTCCCTTCCGTGGCATCCCCGTCCTGATCGTCGACGACCATCCACGTTTCCGCCGGGTGTGCAACGTGCTCCTGGCCCAGCAGGGCTTGCTGACCACCGCCGCGGCCGATGAGAAAACCGCACTGGCGGCCGTCCAGCGCGCCGCCCGCGCCAACACTCCTTTCCGACTGGCCGTCCTCGACGCCGGCCTGCCGGACTCGGACGGCGGAAAACTCGCCGAAAAAATCCGCGCCGCAGCAAAACATTACGATTGCCGGATCATTGTCCTGGTTCCGCCCAACCGAGCGGGAATTACCAATTCCTATCGCCATCTGCCCGCGGTGCAATGGCTGGAGAAGCCGCCGAAGTCCAAGGAATTCCTCCAGGCCGTCGTCCATGCCTTAAGCGACCGAGGCCCGCCGCAGAAGGTTGATGTTTCCGACACAGCGGCGCCGCAGGCCGGCCCGTTCCACGTCCTGCTCGCTGAAGACGGGCCGATCAATCAGGAAGTGGTGGTCGGCCTGCTGGAAATGCGGGGACACCACGTGGAAATCGCCAATAACGGCAAAGAAGCCTTGGAAGCCTGGCAACGCCAACGCTTCGACGTCGTGTTTATGGACTTGGAGATGCCGGAAATGGACGGCCTGGAAGCTACCGCCGCCATTCGCGAGATGGAGAAATCCCTCGGAGACCGCATCCCCATCTATGCCATGACGGCCCATGCGCTAAAGGGATTCCGCAACCGCTGCCTGGAAGTCGGAATGGACGGCTATATCACGAAACCGATCAATCCCCAGGAATTATATAAAATCCTGGAATCGATCAAGCCCCGGCGATCCCTCGACTCCCCGCCGGAGCAGCCGACTCGGGAACCGTCCGCCGTCGGGGAATAATCTCTGCGCCCCTAATTATCCAAAGCCCGCGCCGCAACGGATGGAGACTCCTTCGTCTCCGCAAACAGGCGAATCAATTCGACCACGCTTTCCACCCCCATTTTTTCCAGAACGATAGCCCGGTGCTTGGCCACCGTTTTCTCGCCGATTCCCAGTTGGGAGGCGATCTGCTTGGAGCGTTTTCCCGCCACCAGCAATTCGAACACCTCCCGCTGCCGGGAGGTGAATTTCGCCGACCGGGCGGCAAGCTCCGCCTTCCGGGTGGCGGTGCGCTGCTGCTGAGCGTGCTTGTCCAGCGCCTCCTGAATGCTGCTTAGAAGCGTCCGTCGGTTGAAGGGCTTCTCCAGAAAATCCACGGCCCCGGCGCTCATCGACTGGACAACCATGGGGATATTCGCACAGCCCGAGACCATGATGATCGGGATGTTTCTCCCTTCGGCCGCCAGCGACTGTTGCAGACCCAACCCGCTTAAACCCGGCAAGCGAACGTCCAACACCATGCACTTCGGAGTGGAGGATCCGTCCCGATAGTCGTCAAGAAACGCTTCGGCCGAGGGATAGGTTGAGACGTCCAGGCCTACGCTGCGGATCATCAGATCAAGCGACTTGCACACCTGCGGATCATCGTCCACCACGTAAACTGTGGGATTTGCAGATAACATGAATGTCACCTTTGGGGTAAGAAGTTGTTTTCCTTTTCGAGACGGCGATTTCCGCCGCCGGGAGAGCGCGCGTCACCGGGACGGGCAGATCGACCCTTACGAGGGTTCCTCCCCCTTTCCGGCTGAAGACCTCAATGCCTCCCTCATGCCTGCGGATAATCTCCCGCGCGATACTCAATCCTAAACCACACCCACCCGTGGAACGATGTGTGGTGTACAACGGATCAAAAACGTGTGCAAGCTGACCCCGATTCATGCCGCGGCCGTTGTCGCGGACCGAGGTGCGGACCACCCCTTCGGCCCGGACCGTGCAAACCGCCACCTCGCTTCCCTCGCCACTGGCCGCCAGCGCGTTGCGGATCAAGTTTACCAAAACCAACTCGATCTCCAACGGATTCATCGGCGCCTGAGGAACGTCCGGTTCGCATTCCAGCCGCAGGGCAATCCGCTGCCGCTCTGCGTAAGGACGCATCACGTCCACCGCCTGCCGGGCTACGTCGTTGATGCTGCACCGCACTTTTTCCGGCGGCTCATCGCGGCAGTAGCGGAGCAAAGAACGCACGATCCGGCTGCAACGCTCTGTCGAGGCGACGATGTTCTCCAGGCAGGCCGTCAGTTGCCCGTCGGCCTCGGGAAGATCCTTGATTGCCAACGCGGTTTCGGCGGCCAATAACGCCGACCCGATCGGACTGTTGATTTCATGGGCAATCCCGGCGGCCAACAGTCCAATCCCCGTCAATTGCTCGCTGGGTTGCGTGGTCCCACGGGAATTTCCGTTGTGCGAGAGCGAGCCGTTTGGTCGACGAGAAAATAAACGATCAACTTCTGCCCGAGATTTCATGGGTCACTTCCCCAAAAATAGCCCTCAAATCGTATGGAGTGTACTGTCCGCTTAGGGGTGGATTGTTTGCGTGTTAGGTGCGGTATCATGCGGATATGCCGCATATTTGTCCAGATCAATAAGTGGCATTGCCACAATTTTTATTAAATATTCGGAAATCATTAAGATCACTCGCCATTAATCCACGGTAAATTCGGAAATGCCGCAGGCTGAGTAGAATTTTTCTGCCGACATCGGATCTTGCATTCCACCCATAATGGTGGAAGAAATGGCCCGTCAGAATGACCGTTGCTCAAGGAACGGCACGATCCTTGAATTTCCGCACGGTCCAGCTCAGCCCCGGCAGGAGTGTTTCGGCCGTGGTGAGGTTCAGTTCGAAGAGCGTAAAGCCCCGGGCGCCAAGCCTTTGTAGAAGACGAATCTGTTCCGCTACGCGTTCGGGCGTCAGCGGGGGCCGGGTGGCCGACGCGCCGATGCCGGGATACACCGGGATCCTCCCCCCGACCAGCCGGAGCTGGTTTTCCACCAGCTTTTGGAAGCTTTGGTCGTTGGCGGTGTAGTCCATCGGGCAGACGAAGTCTAGATAGCCCGACTTGATCCACTCCGGCCAGTCCTGGGCAACCGAGGCCCGGCACTGGGGATAGCCCCCGTAGACCGCCGCCGAGATCTTGATCCCCGGCCGGATCTTCCGCGCTTCCCGCGACACGGTCGCCACCAATTGGGTTGTCTGCCGGCAGCGCCAAGCGTTGTACTCCTCCTTCCTCGGTCCGGAGTAGCAATCCTGGGGCCAACGGGCGACCTTTTTGCCGGAGTCCGCCTCGAACCGCTCTCGGCAGCCGGGGCAGTAGCAATGCTCGCGGTCGGGATAGCGGATGTAATCGAAATGAATGCCGGCCACCGGGTACTCACGGATCACCTCCAGCATCACGTTACGTTCGAGCCGCTGATTTTCCGGATGCGAAGGGCAGAGCCAATTCGTCGGTTTGCCCGCAACGCTCCTTTGGGTGCGGCCGGCCTTGTGCATCTTTTCTACAAAATCCTTCGGTGCCGTCGCCAGATTGTAATTGACTTTCCAGACGTGGACCTCGATGCCGTGCCGCTTCGTCGCGGCAAGGCACTGTGCGATCTGATCGCCGTACTTCCGGAAGGTTTTGCTGTGCGGGAGGATCTTCGAGGGATAATGCGCGATCCCGCCCCAGACCATATTCGGCAGGATCAGGGTGAAGCCGTTCTCCTCCAGCACCCGGCACGACCGCTCCCAGTCGCCGGGATACGCCCCCGTCCCCGAATGGTTCCACGCCGCGCGGACCTCCTTTACCCGATTGGGCGGATGCGGTGCTTCAAACGACGGATCGGAGGAAACAAGAATGAAAAGAATCGTCGAAATAAACATAGACGTCTCCGACACAAAAGAAGGCCGATAGTTCCCTGACAAATCCTTGACGATCATACCAGTTGCGAACTCTGTGGAGAATCGGGCCTATACTAATTGGCGGACATCGCTCATATATTAGAGGAAAGGAGGGCTTTATGGGACGAATCGTAACACAGGTCAAATTGACCAATTTCGGGGACTTCCGACCCATCATGGCGGAAGTCCCCTTTCTTGACATGCAGCTCGACGACGACGGCGAATACCAATCGATACTCGGCTACATCGCCCCGGAACAGGCCGGTGCCGCCGTGGACATGCTCGGTCACCGGCTGGTCCATGTGAAAAGGGTGGATTTGAAATGATAAAAGAAGTCGAGTTCGGCGGTCGATTTAATCCCGAGGTGGGACTGCAATTCTTCGGCATCGAAGAGGTGAATGCACTTTTATATGAAGGCTATCAGCTCACACAACTGCGGCCGAAAGGAGCGATCACGAGCAAACATCCTCGTGACAAAAACGGCGAGGTTCTTTGGGCACTATCCGGCTTCGTAATAATTGCAGTGTTGGAAAAGTCAGGAAACAGCGGCGCCTAAGAAGGCCCTCATCAACGGTGATGACTGCCTTTTTATCTCCCTCTGCCGGAGATGAAAGATCTTGGAGCGAAAAAAATGACGCGAATCTTTTTTCTTTGAGAAAATATCCACCTTTCATTTTTCGGATCGTCAACAGAATTCGTGGGTAAAAATGGAGTTGGTTAGCACCGTTGACGCGCGTTTTTTAAGGCATGACAGGGCAAATGAATG
>JAFGPV010000016.1 GCA_016936015.1 Pirellulales bacterium | reverse complement strand
GCAGATCACCCAACGCCAGCCGGAGAACGTCGACGGCAACGGCGTCAGCCAGCGGGTCCCCGAAACGCAACTTAAAAACTATCGCATCACCCGGCCGATCGTGGCGGTAGACGACTCCGACCGCGTGATCGTGCTCTTCACCGATTGGCAGCGCGGCGGAAAGCTCACCGTCGCCCATTCCGAAGATCCCCGCCGGAACGATTGGCGGCTCTTCGACCTGCCGACGGAGAACATGGGAACCTGGGAGGCGTCGCTGGATTTGAACCGCTGGCAGCGCGACGGCGTGATCAGTCTGTTGTATCAACCGACGCAGCTCGGCGGGGCCGCTACCGTGGTCTCGGTGCTGGAATGGGACGCCCGGTCGTATTTCGCCGCCGCAGCGGACGGGGCGCGGTCGCCGTAAGCGGCTAGCCTAGCCGGCGGCTAACCGCCGCCGAGGGAAGATCCCACCGCTCTCGGCGGCCGTTAGCCGCCGGCTACTGCGTGCAGCATGATCGATTTTATCCTGAACAACCATCACGACATGAAGAACGTGGTCCTCAAACAACGAACACACGCGGAATCCGAAGCGTTCCCCTTTGCAGCGCCGGAGACGGGCGCTCCCCTCGACTATGGAGTCATCGAGGACGTCGTCCGCGATCTGTACATTCGCGCCCTGCAGGAACTGCCTCCGGACGTCCTCGAAGCCCTCGAGCGCGCCCATGATCGAGAGTCGCATCCCACGGCCCGTACGATCCTGCAAACCATCCTCCGGAGCGTAGCTCTCTCGCAGGAGAATAAGCTGCTGATTTGCCAGGATACGGGACTGCCGATTTTCCAGGTGACCGTCGGCGGCCGGTTCCCCTTCGACGGCCACCGCCTGAAAGGGGCGCTCTCGGAAGGGGCGCGGCGCGCGACGCAGGAGTTCCCTTTCCGAGGCAGTTCGATGCATCCCCTGACGCGCGAAAATCCCCAGACCAGCGTCGGGCCCGGACTGCCGGTCGTACTCTGGGAGTTTCTGCCCGAGGCCGACTACCTCGAGATCCTCCTGGTGCCCAAAGGCTCCGGCTCGGAGAATATGAGCGGGATGGCGTTGTTCACGCCCGCCGACGGCTTGGAGGCGTTGAAAAAGTTCGTCGTCGACCGGGTCGTTCTTGCCGGGGGCAAGCCCTGCCCGCCGGGAATTTTGGGCGTGGGGATCGGCGGGAGTTTCGAATCGGTGGGAATTCTGGCGAAGAAAGCCGTCTGCCGGCCGCTGGGGATCCGCAATGCCGATCCCCTGTTCGCCGCGCTGGAGGAAGAATTGGAGGAGGCGGTCAACCGCACGGGCATCGGTCCCATGGGCCTGGGCGGCGATACGACTGTCCTCGGAGTGAACGTCGAATGGTCTTACACCCATATTACCCAAAATCCGATCGCGGTGAATTACCAATGCTGGGCGGCACGGCGCGCCCGGGCTAGAATCTGGCCCGACGGCCGCGTGGAACAAGGATTTTGAGGAGAAAGGATCCTCGCATGGAATTGCACGAATTGCAGACTCCTCTGGACGAAAACGCCGTCCGCCGCCTGCGGGCCGGCGACCAGGTGACGCTCCACGGTCACGTCTTTGGGCTGCGGGACAAGACGCACATCGAGATCTTCGACCGCGGCCAAACGCCGCCCGTCAGCTTCGATGGCTATCCCGTGCTCCATACCGCGCCGAGCCTGCGAAAGGTGGGCGAGAAGTGGGAGAAGGTGATTATCGGAACCACCACCAGCATGCGCATGGACCGCTACGTCCCGGATTTGATCGAGCGCTACGGCGTCCGGGCGTTTATCGGCAAAGCCGGGCTGTCCGAACGGAGCCTGGAGGCCATGCAACGCTTCGGCGCCTGTTACCTGGCCATCGTGGGAGGGGCCGCCGGGCTGGAGACCCTGCAAATCGAAGAGGTGGAGGCGGTCTACTGGCCCCACTTGCATCCGGAGGCCATCTATCAGCTCCGGGTATCGGGCCTGGGACCGTTGATCGTCGCCATGGACGCCCACGGCGAGAGCCTCTACGACGTCGTGCGGAACCGCGCCCAACGGAACCTCTCGGAGATCTATCGCCGCTGGGGCATCGACAAAAAAATCGCTTCCCAAACCGCTGCCTATGTTCCCAAGGAGCAGCCGCCCCATTTCCGCCGCGAAAAAAGGGGAGCCGTCGTCAAGGGAACGAAGTGAAACGCCGGGTTGCCGTCATGAGCAGACTCTCTCCCTCCCCTGCGGCCCTTGAACGGGCAAGTCGAATCTCTTAGGATGAAAGTGGGGGTTTTTCACGCCCCTCCGAGCCGTTTGGACCACAGAATGCTCCTATTCCCTGATGCAACGCCCCGTGATGGCAATCGCGGGGGGTAAACGGGGCCTTATTCCAAACCGCCGGCCTACGCCGGCACGGTAAAGGAACTGAAAACGGAACTCCGTTGGCTCCGCAAACTCTACCACGATGCCCGTGAAGACTGACACCACCGACGCGACTCCGCGCCCGAGATTCCACATCGCACGACGATTGCTCTGGATCACGGCGGCGCTGGTCACTGCCGCGCTCGGAGTGATGGTGGTGTATCTTCTTTTAGCTCCCAAAAACTCCCCTCTCCTTCCGGGAGAGGGGCAGGGGGTGAGGGCAAACTTGCTCGGAAGCAGCCCTCACCCTAACCCTCTCCCGGCGGGAGAGGGAAACTATACCGGCTCCCCCGGCTGCCGGAAGTGCCACGAGGAGTTCTACCGGCTGTGGGCGACCTCGTTTCACGGGCTGGCCATGCAGCCGTATAGCGCCGCCTTCGCCAAGGAGCATCTGACGGCTTCGACCGGAGCGATCCAAGTCGGCCACTCCAAATATCGGCCCGAGTTGACTGCCGACGGCGGGTGGATCGTGGAACAGAACGCCGACGGGGAGAAAAAGTTTCCGATTGCCCACGTGATGGGCGGCAAAAACGTGTACTACTTCCTCACGCCCCTGGATCGGGGCCGGCTCCAGGTCCTCCCGCTGGCCTACGACGTGCATCAAAAAAAGTGGTTCGACATGCCGGCCAGCGGCGTGCGGCACTTCGCCGACCGGGCGGACGCCCCCCTGGATTGGCGCCACAGCGCGTACACATTCAACACCTCCTGCTACAGTTGCCACGTCAGCCAGCTCTCGCGGAACTACGATCCGGAGACGAAAACGTATCACACCGTTTGGACGGAGCCGGGCATCAACTGCGAAACGTGCCACGGGCCCGGCGCGGAGCACGTCCGCGTCTGCGAGTCGGCCCCCGCCGGCCGGGCGCCCGCGGACCTGAAAATCATCAGCACAAAACGCCTCACGGTCCAACAGCTTAACGACTCCTGCGCCCCGTGCCACGCCAAGATGATCGCCCTGACGGCGACCTTCCGGCCGGGGGACCGGTTCTTCGATCACTTCGACTTGGTGACGCTGGACGATCAGGATTTTTATCCCGACGGCCGCGACCTGGGCGAAAACTACACCCTCGCCACCTGGCGGCTCAGCCCCTGCGCCCAATCCGGCCGGCTGAACTGCGCGTACTGCCACACGTCGAGCGGGCGGTACCGGTTCCGCGAGAATCCCAACGGGGCCTGCCTGCCGTGCCACGCCGAGAAGATTGCCGACGTGAAGACCCATTCGTTCCATCCGGCCGACGGCCCGGGCAACCGCTGCACGGACTGCCACATGCCCACCACCACGTTCGCTCTCATGCGGCGGACGGACCACTCGATGCGCCCGCCGATGCCCGCCGCCACTACAGCCTTTGGTTCGCCGAACGCCTGCAACCTCTGCCACGCCGACAAAGACGCGGCCTGGGCCGATGCCCTGGTCCGGCAGTGGCGCAAGCGGGACTACCAGGCGCCCGTCCTCCGTTGGGCGGGCCTGATTGCGGCGGCGCGCAAGCACGACTGGAGCCGGCTGCCGGAGATGCTCGCCGAGTTGACCCGCAAAGACCGGGAGGAGATCGTCGCCGCGTCGCTGGCCCGGCTGCTGAAGGATTGCAACGATCCCAAAAAACTGCTGGCGCTGTTGGAGGCCGCCAAAGACCCTTCGCCGCTGGTCCGGGCAGCGGCCGTCGAGGCCCTGGGCACTGTCCTCGACAGGGAATCGGCCCGGGCGCTGGCCGCAGCCTGCGGCGACGAGTACCGGTTGGTCCGCATTCGTGCCGCGGCGGCCTTGTCGGACTTTCCGGCAGGGGCAATCTCGGGCGCCGATCGCCCCGCGTTCCAAAACGCCTTGCAAGAATATCTGGCGTCGCTCCGCGCCCGGCCCGACCACTGGACGTCGCACTATAACCTGGGGAATTATTATCTGGCCCAGGGCGACGCGGCGGCGGCCGCGGCGGCGTTTGAATCGGCCATCGAGTTGGAACCGCAGGGCCTGCCGCCCTATCTGAACGCCTCGGTCGCCTACGCGCGGCTCGGCCGCAACGCGACGGTGGAAAGAATGCTCGAAAAGGCCCAGGCCGTTGCCCCCGACAACCCCGCCGTCTACGTGAACCTCGGTATGCTCCGGGCGGAACAAAGACGCCTGAAGGAGGCGGAAGCCGCCTTTCGGACCGCCCTGAAACACGATCCCCAATCGGCCGTGGCGGCCTACAACTTAAGCGTCCTGCTGGGCCAAGAGCATCTCGACGAGGCTCTGCGGTGGGCGGAGACCGCCTATCGGGCAAGCCCCACGGCTAAATACGGCTATAATCTCGCATTCTTCCAGCGGCGAAAGGGCGACGCCGCGGCGGCCATTGCGACGCTCAAAGGCGTCCTCCGCAAGGATCCCGACGCCGTCGACGCCGTGCTGCTTCTGGGCACGCTCGTGGAGGAGCAGGGCAAGCCCTCGGAGGCCGTGGAGGTCTACCGCGCGGCGCTCCGCAATGCCGGCCTGCCGCCTGTCGTCCGCCGCCGTTTCGAGGAACATATCCGCCGCCTGGAATCCCGACGAGAGGAGAAGTAAAAAAGAAAGATGTAACCTCGAACGGCAGTAAGTATAATAGACTATCACCCAACGACGGAGATCAACCATGCGAGCGGCATCCAGCGGAGTCCTTCGATACGCGATCTTCTTGGGGGCGGCAGTGGCCTTCACGTCGGTCAGTGCAACGGCGGAGGTGCGCGACGTGGATCTCTCGGGCTGCTGGGATTTTACCTATACGGCGGAATTCCCCATCCAGCCGGCCATGCCCCTGGCCGAGGCGTTTACCTGCCGGATCGCCGTGCCGGGGTATTGGGACGCGCAGCGCGACAACTTCCGGAACGCCGCCTGGTGGAAAGACGCACAATTCAATCCGACCTACCGCCCGATCGAAGAAACGATGTCCGAAGGCAAGGACGCCGAACTGCCGTATCTGTGCGGCGTCGGCTGGTGCCGCCGACGGTTCGACGTTCCCGAAGATTGGCAGGGGCGGTCGGTCGTGCTCTACGTGGGCGGGGTGGTGCGGCACTGCCACGTGTACTTAAACGGCGAGTACCTGGGCTACTATTTCGGCGATTTCACCCCGTTCGAATTCGACCTGAGCCGGCACCTGAAATTCGGGGAAAACAACGAGCTGGTCCTGGCGGTGACCAATCTGGACCGGGAGGGATACTCCTGCGGCTACCGGGGTTATCACGGCTTCTCGGCGGGAATATCGGGCGCGGTGCGATTGCACGTCAGCGGCGGGGCGGGACGGATCCAGAGCGTCTTCCTCCGGCCGGTCGACGAAAGAAAAAACGTCCGCTGGTGGGTCGAATTGGATTCGCCTTTCGGGACCGAAGGCCGGCCCTCGCGGCTGGCGTGGCGGGTCGTCGATCGCACGGGCCGGGAAGTGCAGCACGGCACTCTCCCCGTCCGGGCGCTGGAACCGGCGGAGACGTATCGGGCCGAGTGGGACGTCCCCCGCGGTCCGCTGGAGCTGTGGAGCACTTGGGATCCTCGGCTTTACAACGCGGAGATCACCTGGGAGGGGCCGGAGGGCAAAATCTGGGATCGAAAGAACCAGCGGTTCGGACTACGGACGCTCGAAGCGCGGGGCACCGACCTGCTGTTGAACGGCCGGCCGATCATGTTCCGCGGCGGCCACGACTCGTATTATTTCGCGCCCCGCGTGCATCCGCCGACGCCCATGACGGTTGATTACTTCCGCCCGCGGATGGAGACCCTCAAAAAACTGGGCTACAACGCCCTGCGGTTCCACACCTGGACGCCGTTTCCGGAATACCTGGAGGCGGCCGACGAGGCGGGCATCCTCCTGGAAGTGGAACGGCCCGTCTACATGGGAAAAAACCCCCATCCCGATCCCCGGTTCTGGGCGGAGCGCGAGTGCGACACAACCTGGCGGCAGATGGTCTACTGGTCCCGGCGGCATCCGTCCGTGGCGATCTACTGCGGGGGGAATGAGTCGATGTTGAGCGAGCAGATGATCGCTTTCTGGGAAAACTGCCGGCGGACGGCCAAGCGGCTCGACCCGGGCTGCCTGGTGATGCCGATGCAGGCCATGCGGAACATCGAATACGCCCGGGCCGCACCGCCCCCGCACGTCTGGGACCCCAAAGGATATTACGATTGGCTCCTGGATCGGATCACCAAGAGCACCGACGTCTTCGGACAGTACGCCTGGGGACATTTGAGTTATTCGCCGGTCACCAGCAACGTCTCGGCGAAAAAACTGGCCGGGATGTTGGAAATCTATCGCCGGCCGATCCTGACCCACGAGCCGGGCATCGCCGCCTGCTATCTCGACCTCTCCTTGGAAAAGCGCTATGACAAGGACATCCCTCCCGATCTGTACCGGGTAGCCCGGCGGCGGCTGGAGGCGGCCGGCCGGGGACCGATGGCCCGGCGGTATTACGAAAACTCCTGCCGCTGGCAGGCCCTCTGTCTGAAATACGGCACGGAGAAGATCCGCCGCTGCCCGGTCGTCGATGGCTACGATCATCTGGGAGTCTGGGATCTCCATTGGCACCGCAGCGGGTATTCGTGCGGCTGGATGAACGAGTTTTTTGAACTCAAATTCGGCCGGACGCCGGAGTTCATCCGGGAATTTAACGACGAGAGCGTCGTCCTCTTGGACGCGGGCCGCCAGCGCAACGTCCGGCCCGGCCGGGAATTCTCCCGCGAGGTCCTGGCCTCGCTCTACGGCGGCCGGCCCTTGCAACACGGCGTGCTCCACTGGACCCTGGAACGCGACGAAAAACCCCTGCTTCGCGGACGGATGACGGGATTGACGGCGCCGGACGGTGGAGTCAGCTCCCTGGGCAATCTGACGTTCACCTGGCCGAAGGTGGAACGGGCGTGCAAGGCGACGCTGCGCCTGACCCTCTCCGGCGACGGTTACGACATGACCAATCATTGGGACTATTGGATCTTCCCGGAGCGGAAACCGCCGACGGTGCGGGCCAGGTGCGACGCTGTGCTCCGCGAAGCGTTGGCCCCGCGCTACGCCGGCCTCTTGCCCGCCGATTCGCCGGAAAAGACGCCCCTCTGGATCGCCGCCGACCTTCGGCCCGAGCACCTGAAGCATCTGGCCGCGGGCGGGGACGTGCTGCTGCTGGGCAGCCGGCCGTTTCCCACGCGGACGACGCGGTTCCAGATCGGCAACGCCGGCCGGCCGAACCACAACGTGGCAACGGTAATCTACGACCACCCGCTCTTCCGCGGGTTTCCTCAGGAAGGCTTTTGCGACTGGCAGTTCTACCCGATGTTCGGTGTCGGTGGATGCCGGGCCACGGTGTTCTGCAATTTAAAAATCCCCTTCGACCCGATCCTGGAGGTGGTCAGTTCCTACAAGGACGTCAAGCTGCAAGCGGCGATCTGGGAGGCGCGGATCCAAGGCGGCGGCCGATTGCTGGTCGACGGCTGCGGCGTCGACGTGACGGATCCCGGCGGCGCGGAACTGCTGGACCGGATCCTGGACTACACGACCGGCCCCCGGTTTGAACCCCGGACGTCAATCACCATCGCCAAACACCTGGCTCCCTGGGTGGGCAAGAAAATCCGTGCCGAACCGGTCCAAGAAACCGACAAGGCCGGCGATCCAAACGTGAACAAGTAGTCCCCGTTGCGGAAAGCCAGGACTCGGGGTGCCATGCCCACGCTCGCGTGGGCATGTCGCGCTTTCCCTGCCAATTGCCCACAACAAGATCATAGTGATTGACGGGAAAACGGGCATTACCGACAGCTTAAATTTGATCAAAGTGACCGAAGAGAAGAACGCGGAGAACCTGTTATACGCATTCTAATTCAAATATGCGCGTTTGAGGTATGGAGCGACACAGACGCTCATCTCTTGATCTGCTAAGGCCATTTTGGTTCTCTTGATAAGGTTTCGCGTCATCTCACCACAAAATTCACCATCCGCTTCGGAATCACGACGGTTTTCACGACGGTTTTGCCGGCCAGGTGCTCGGCCACCTTGGCGTCGGCCCGGGCCAGTTCTTCCAGGGCGGCGTTGTCGGCCGTCGCGGGGGCGAGGATCTTGCCGCGGAGCTTACCGTTGATCTGGACCGGGATCTCGACCGTGTCCTCAACCAGAAGCGCTTCGTCGAACGGCGGCCACGGCTCGTAAGCGAGCGTCGTTTTGTGGCCGAGGGCCTCCCACAGCTCTTCGGCAAGGTGCGGGGCGAAGGGGGAGAGCAGCAGGATGAATTTCTCCATCACGCCTTTCGGCCGGACCTCTTCCTTGTTGAAAAAGTTGACGAACTCCATCATTCGGGCAATGGCCGTGTTGAACGACATCGACTCGATATCCTGTGTGACCGCCTTGATCGTCTTGTGCAATACGCGGTTCTGCTCGGCCGTCGGTTCGGCGTCTTTCACGGCCGGATTGAGTTGCATTACCTCGGCCCGGTCGTCGATCATCAGCCGCCAGACGCGGCCGAGGAAGTCGTACACGCCGTTGACCCCCTTCATGCTCCACGGTTTGACGGCCTCCAACGGGCCCATGAACATCTCGTACAGCCGCAGGGCGTCGGCCCCGTAGTCCTTGACCACCGCGTCGGGATTGACCACGTTGCCCCGGCTTTTGGACATCTTCTCGCCGTTCTCGCCCAAGATCATCCCCTGGTTGACCAGCTTCATAAACGGCTCGGCGCCGCCGACGTAGCCGCGGTCGTAGAGCACCTTGTGCCAGAATCGGGCGTAGAGCAGGTGCAGCACGGCGTGCTCCGCCCCGCCGACGTACAGATCGACCGGCATCCACGCCTTCTCCACGGCCGGATCGACCAGGGCCTGGTCGTTTTTCGGATCCAAAAACCGCAGATAGTACCAGCACGAGCCGGCCCATTGGGGCATCGTGTTCGTCTCGCGGAGGTAGCGCTTGCCGTCGAGCGTCACGTAGAGCCAATCTTCCGGCGCCTTGCCCAGCGGCGGCTCGGGCCGGTCGTGCGTCGCGTCGAACGGCATCTTTTTTGGCAAGTCCAGCGGCAGGTCCTCGGGTGTTAGTGCCCGAAGCCGCCCGGTCGGTTTCCCCTCGGCGTCCAGTTCGTGCAGGATCGGGAACGGCTCGCCCCAAAAATGCTGCCGGCTGAAGAGCCAGTCGCGCAATTTGTAATTCACGGCCGAGCGGCCTAATCCGGCGTCCGAAAGATCCGTGGCAATCTGCTTCTTGAACTCCGGCGTGGGAGTGCCATTGTAGGGCCCCGAGTTGATCGCCGTGCCGTCGGCGATAAAGGCCACCCGGCCGGCCAACAGGTCGTCTCTCGGCACATCCGGCGACTTGCCCGGATCGACCACGGGAATGATCGGCAGATCGAAGACCTTGGCGAACTCGAAGTCCCGGGTGTCGTGGGCCGGCACGGCCATAATCGCCCCCGTGCCGTAGCTAATTAGCACGTAGTCGGCAATCCAGATCGGGATCGCCTCGTCGTTGACCGGATTGATCGCGTAGGAGCCGGTAAAGACGCCCGTCTTTTCCTTGGCCAGTTCGGTCCGGTCGAGGTCGCTCTTCCGGGCGGCCTGCTGGCAATACTCCTTGACGGCCGCCGCCTGATCGGACCGGGTGAGCCGCTCGACGAACGGGTGCTCCGGTGCGATGACCATGTACGTGGCTCCAAAAAGCGTGTCGGCCCGGGTGGTGTAGATCCGCAGCACTTCATCGCCGGGTTTCTTGGGCCAGCCGCCCAACTTCCGATCGGCCCGCCAGCCGTGATACTCCTTTTCCGACGGCTTGCCGTCCTCATCCTGAAAAGAGCCGACGAAGAAATCGACCTCCGCCCCAGTGCTCCGGCCGATCCAGTTTTTTTGCAGCAGTTTGATGCTCTCCGGCCACTGCAACAGATCGAGGTCCTTTTCGAGCCGGTCGGCGTAGGCCGTGATCCGCAGCATCCACTGCCGCAGCGGGATCCGCACCACGGGATGCCCGCCCCGTTCGCTCACCCCGCCGACGACCTCCTCGTTGGCCAGCACGGTGCCCAGGGCCGGGCACCAGTTGACCGGCGCTTCGAGCTGATACGCCAGCCGGTGCTCGTCGCGGTAACGTTCCACCGCCTCGTCGCTCTCCTCGGTAACGTCGGGTGGGATGGGCAGTTCGGCGATCGGCCGGCCGCATTGCTGCTGGGCATCGAACCAGGTGTCGAACAGCACCAGGAAGATGAACTGCGTCCAGCGGAAGTAATCGACGTCGGTGGTAGCCAGCTCGCGGTCCCAGTCGTAGGAGAAACCGAGCATCTTCAACTGCCGGCGGAAGGTGTCGATGTTCTTTTCGGTGGTGGTCCGCGGCGGAGTGCCGGTCTTCTTGGCGTGTTGCTCGGCGGGCAGGCCGAAAGCGTCCCAGCCCATTGGGTGCATCACGCTGACGCCCCGCATCCGCTGATAGCGACAGACGATGTCGGTGGCAGTGTAGCCTTCCGGGTGCCCGACGTGCAGGCCGTCGCCGCTAGGGTAGGGGAACATGTCCAGAACGTAGAGTTTCCGTCCTTTCGGCAGCCGGGGGGTCTTGAACGTCTTGTTCGCCTCCCAGTATTTTTGCCACTTCGGCTCGATCACGGCGGGATTATAACGGGGCATCAGCTCCTCCAAACGGTTGCAGAACCGGTACTTATCGACGATAAACCCTTGATTCTACCGCTTTTCGAGGGGATCGGTAAAGGCAAGTGAAAAAAGACGATATAGGCAGTGTTATACAACCTGTACGCAAAAGACATTTGCCAAAGAAGATTCATCGAACACTAACTTTGCTTTTTTCCGAATCCCCATCCCGCGAGAAATCCGCTAATCAAGCCACCTACTCCCGAAAGTATGGGAATCAGGATCGTCAACAGAATTCGTGGGTAAAAATGGAGTTGGTTAGCACCGTTGACGCGCGTTTTTTAAGGCATGACAGGGCAAATGAATG
>JAFGPV010000116.1 GCA_016936015.1 Pirellulales bacterium | reverse complement strand
GCTCCTCGACGGTCCGCGGCATCCAGACCCTGGGCCGAAATTACAACCGCCAGCGTTACCAATAAGCCGCGAAATCCGTCCCGGAGGACGTGTTCCCGCGTGACGGAATTGCATGGCGGACAGGAAATAATGCGGAAAACATGACCTGCCGTCGCGAACAACCTGACCCGTGACCGAGAAGGAAGATCACGTTATGAAAAAAACGATCTTGAAAGTATCGTTTTCGTGCGCCGTCCTCCTGACGATGGGAATTCTGACAGATGAAGGCCGTGCGGACACGTTGCATAAATTGGAGTATCCGAACAGTTACGGCTGCATCTGTTGCCCGAATGTGAATGAGTTCGGTTATTTCCGCACCACGTGGCGGCAATGGCCGTGCGAAGAGCGGCCGGATATCAACTTCCCGCGTTCGATCGGAATGGAAGTCCTGCCGACTCCCCGAGGCGAAAAGCAAGCTCCCCTGCCGAAGGCACCGGAGACTCCCCCGGGATCGCAGTATCCCGAGCCGCCGCCGGGAACGGGGGGAGGTCTGCCGCCATCGGGCGTCGAAGGCCTGCCGCCGCCGGGAGCCGGGGGAGGCTTGCCGCCGTCGGGCATCGAAGGCCTACCGCCGCCGGGAGCGGGAGGAGGCTTGCCGCCGTCGGGCACGGAAGGCCTGCCGCCGAGCGGACTTCTTCCCCCCGGACCGCTGCCGGAGAAGGAATCCCCGAAAAAAACGCCGGAGCCGGCCGAGGAGCCGGTGCCGGAAACGCCCGAGGGAGAATTCAAGCCGATTCCCGGTCTCCCGCCGGGATTCGAAACGCCGTCCCCGCTGGAACCGGAACTCCCGAAAAAGACAAAAGAAGATGGAAATCAGCCGGTCTCCCGGCGCGGCAATGACGCCGGCCGCCGGGGCACTTCGGTGGAATTCCGTTTTGTGGATGTGAATCGGCGGGAGGCCCTCCCGCCGAGATCGCGGGGAGACGACCGGGAGGAGTTGACCATGCCGCCGGCCGCCGGTCGGCCGCGTGATGTGGCTCAACAGCAACCGAAACCGCGGGCCGACTGGAATGCCGCCTTGCAACCGGGTGAATCGAGCGAGAGAGTCCGGCCGTCCCGATACGCTTCCGCCGACGATTTCCGCCGGGCTGCGCCCGATCAAGGGGCGACCTGGACCGCGGTGCGGGCGGCACGCGGCACGGAGGTCGTGCCGCAATCGTACCAAGCGCGGGTGGACACCGATCCGCTGCCCCCGGCCAGGAGAAGCACGGCTTCGTCACGGCCCCTGGCGCTGGACGGCTACAGTCCGGTGGAACTGGCCCAAAGCGGCCGCTGGGCGGAGGGGCATCCGCAGTATTCGGTGGTCTATCGAGGACAAATCTATCAGTTCCCCAACGACCAGCAACGCCGGAAATTCGCCGCCGCACCGAAGAAATATATTCCGGCCTACGACGGCCGGGATCCGGTGCTCCTGGTGGGCGAAAGACGTTCGCATCCGGGCGAGGTGGACTACTGCGCCATGTACCGGGGACGAATCTATCTCTTCGCCAGCGGCGCTACGCAACGGGAATTCCAACGGCATCCCGAGCGGTACGGAATGCAGGATTAGCGAGCGTCAAATGTTGTAATCCAACAGCCGGCGGCTAATAGCCGCCGGGGGACTTGCACGTAGTGCTCGGCGGCTGTTTAGCCGCCGGCTAGATCACATTCGACCATCTGCCAGTCCCTGGTCCGGAGGAGTGACTATTCTTCCGGAATGTCTCGAATTTCCATCCGCGAGTGGGTCACGGTGCAGCCCTCTTCGGGGTAACTTTCGAGGGTCATGCTCCGGAAGACCTTAAGCACGTCCACCACCGCGTGCGTTTGCTCGGCCAAGGAGTTGACGTTCATGTCGAATTCGGAAGGATCGATCTCGCCGAGGGCGTAATCGATCCAGGGCCGTGCGGCGTCCAGCGCGTCCGCCCAATTCAACCAGGCGGCGACGGACCGCGGTTTGCCGGGATCTTCCAGCACTCCTCCGACCGCCGGCGGCGTGGACTTCAAGAGCCGCCGAGTGGTTTTCAGCGTCAGCGAGACCGCCGCGACGTCCTTGGTCAAACCGGCGTTGGGCCTCACGCGCCGGTCCAGTCCCCATTCTTCCGGCAGGGGGAAGGCGTAGTACGTCGCTTCGCCTTTTTTCGTAATCACGGGCCGGGGAAGCTGCCAGTCCTCGGGGATCGCTTCCGGCTCATGCTTGCGGAGGAGGTCCAGGAACTTGTCGGACACGGCGTAGTATTCGCCGACGCCTCGCTTGAGTTTCTCGGCGTCGCTGACGCTCCACACCAAGGCGGGTTCCGGCCAGGGCATCGGCTCCTCCATCTCGGGCATCTCCGCCTGGAGTTGCCGGCTGGTGAACTTGGCGTCGACGACCAGGGCCGATTGACCGTCCTCCAGGGCGGGGAAGAGCATCTCGCGGTTGGCGCGGTCCAGGCGTTTCAGCAGCGGGACCAGGTCTTCGACGAAACTCTCCACCGTTTCGCGTTCTTCATCGGGCAAAGTGCCCATGCCGAATTCCTTAAAATAACTCCAGCCGGTCTTGACCCATTTCACCAGGGTGTTGTATTGCTTCAGCGACGGCTTCGAACGGCCGACCACTCCCAGAAGCGGATTGCCGCCAACGTGCCGGAGCAGGCTCAGCGGCTCGACGGTTTCGGCCGCGGAGGAGCCGTCCCAGGCGTATTGATACGATTCGACGCCCTGGGGGACAAGGTAACTGACGGCCGTCGTGGCGACGGGCTTGGGAAGCCAGCTCTTCAGGTCCGCGACCAAGGCCTCGAGATCGTTTTGAATCCGCTCGTTTTGCTCCTCGGTCAGTCCCAGCAAGGGAAGCACTTGTTCCACCGTCTCGACCATGCCGTTAAGCTGCCGGTCCACGTTGTTCAACTTTTGGTAGAGGGATTGACTGACGTAGCTGATGCCGATCAGTTTCCGGTCGGTGAATTGTTCCAGGGGTTTCAGCTCGGGGCGGTCGATCAGCCGCCGGCCCTCGGGGGGGGCTAGGTTTTCCAGGCATTTCAGCGAGGAGCCGACGCTCAACAGCAGGTAATCGCCGTGGAGTCCCAGGGCCACGACGAGTTTCATCGCCTTGATGTGCGCGGCCAGTTTGTCGAGCTTCGCCTTGCTGATGCCCGAGTCCTCCAGTTCCTCCAGCGGCGCCTGGTCCCAGGGGAACATCTTGCCGTCGAGGCGGAGCACGAGATATTTTTCCTTGCCGACGGTCTCTTTTTTGAAGTGCCCTTTCATCAGCGGCGCGGACTCGAGAGCCGCGTTGCCCAAGGCTTCCAGCTTGATGAGGGCCTCCTTGGCCGCCTCGGCGTCGGTCAGCTTGAAACCGATCACCATGTCGGGCACCACGAGCCGATCGAGGTTTTCCAGGACGGTGCGGACGATCAACCGCTCCGGTTGAATACTCATGCCGTACGGATCGGCGAACCGCATCATCATGAGTTTGTTGTTCAACTCGTTGGAAAAATTTTGCACGAATTGGTAGAAGTCGCCCGCGCTCTGATCGCCGTAGACGAAGATTTCGCTGGAGCCCATGTCGCAGAGCAGCGCCAGGAGTTTCTGGCCCTCGGGATTCTCCATCGCGGCGAGAAACCGGCCCAAGTCGGTCTGGGGATCGGCCGCGTACAAACGCAGATCTTTCAAACCGAGTTGCGTCACCGGCAGGTTCATCAGTTTTGTCCAGGCGTTGCTTTCCAAAATGTTCTCGACGATTTCCCGGTTGCGGAGCATGGACGAGTAGAACGCGGCGTCGCCGGGCACGAGTTTGACGGAGGCGTCCAGTTGCTCCAGATCGCCGGCGGCAGCGCGCGGCAAAACGGCCCCGCTCCACCATACCGCAACCGTCAGCCCGACCAGAAACAGATCATTCCGGAAACGAAAATGCGGCAGTTTCATAAAGAATTCTCCTTGTTCATACAGAAAATGAGCTTCCGAAAGTTTTTCATCGTGTGCCCGTTCACGTCACAGAACCCACTGGAAGGATTCTACCTTATCGAAAGGGGGGGCACAAGCGGCAATCTAGGGAGAATAGGGAGGGCTGAAGGCCGCCAATTGAAGAGAGAAGGCCGATCGGATTAATCCCCTTCGCTGATCGGCTCTTGCGGCAGATTGCGGGGATACGGCGGCGGCTCGACCGGCGGCAGCGGCTGGTGATAGCTCTCGTACCAGTCCAGCCGCTCTTCCTCGCTGGCATAGTACTTCAGCCACACTTCCGGATCCACCTGGGGACCGGTGCAATCCCAATGGAGATAATTGTTCGGCCATTCGATCTTCTTTTCCCGCGCCGGCAGAATGTCGCGGTAGATCAAACAATATAATTGGCGGTCGCTCAAATGATCGGTGAAATCGAGCACGATCCGCCGGGAAAACAGCTTCCGGACCACGTCCCAGAGGATGCGGTGCAGATCGCCGTCGCCGAGCGATTCCGGTCGCGGCGGGCGCAGTTCCGGTTCAAACCAGCGATAAATCGGCAGCACGGGGGCCTGTTCCCAGGCCAGCATCGCCGCCAGAAAATCGTTCTCCTCGGCCAGCGTGGCGTGTTGGATGTTCACGCGGCTGATCGATTCGTCGAGATATCGTTCCAACTCGTCGCGGAGCTCGGCGTTGCGGAGCAACTGATCGACTTCGTCAGGTTTGGGGAGATGCGCTCGCGACATGGCCGGTCGGGCGTGAAAAAAGACTGCTGCACTAACACGGGAAAAACGTCACGTCCTAAAGATCGAGTGTACTCAAAATCCCCGGCGACTCCAAGCGTCTGACACCAAGAGAAAAACAGATTCTTGAATCTTTTTTCCGTCCGAACCGCTACTTTTCCAACCGTCCCTCTATCTTGCCTGGCATATTCGATACAATGCGTAAAGCTTGACGGCGACCCCTTTCGCCCCGATCGAGAAAAGGTTTAAAATGCGGGAGTTTTCCGGAACACCGCGATCCCCCCGAGGTCCCCCCATGGAATGTCACCAGCAACGCAATCAAAAGGCCTGCAATTGCAGCTACGAGCCGTGTTCCCGCAAGGGCGTCTGCTGCGACTGCCTCCGCTACCACCTCCGCTCCCGCGAACTGCCCGCCTGCTGTTTTCCCGACGACGCCGAGCGGACCTACGACCGCTCTTTCGAGCACTTCGCCCGACTGGTGGGGCAGAAGAAAATATAGATCAGCCGTTTCTCCATCTCCCAATGCGGAATCGAAATTTCCACAAATTGCTCTCCCACTTTGGAATACCCCAATTTTTCGTAAAACGCCACGGCCGTGTCCCGGGCGTGGAGGATCATCCGCCGATAACCGGCCTGCCGCGCCCACGCTTCCGAGTATTCCACCAAGGCCGTGCCAACTCCTTGCCCCTGCAATTCCGCAACTACGGCCACCTGCCGCATCTGCACGTCGCCGCCCTCCCGCGGACAAAGCACCAGACATCCCGCCAGCCGCCCGCCCAGATAGCTGGCGAAATGATGAAACTTCTTGTCCGCCTCTCGTTCTTCTTCCGTAAACTCAAGGCCCAGCGGTTGGCGCAGGATCAAATTCCGAAGCCCGACGGTGGCCCAGTATTCAGGCGAACCATGCGCCACCTCACAAATAACTTGCTGTTCGCTTGCGAGATTTTCAACCACGCTGCTCAATAATCCTTTTTCCACCGCCACCTCGACGTTTATTCTTCGATATCCGCACTTGCTTTAGAAGTCTCGCGCCCCAGAACAAACCATCTTTCGAGTACTTCTGCAAGTTGATCGCGGATACGATCATCGCTGGTCCTGCTCTCGATAAGTTCTTTGAAACGCTCTTTGACGACGCTGATGCGGCGATTCACTCGTTCCAGGAGTTTAAGGCAAGGAGATAAATCGGCAGGCAATTTCACCTCGCCGCTGATTCCTAAGTTCCCCAAGCGGGTAACGAGTTCTGCTTGTCCGCGTGATTGGCATTCCAGATAGCTTTTACGGCTTTTCCCGAAATAAACGGTATTGGGCGAAAACATCACGTCTTCGGAGAGGGCCGCAGGGTGCTCTTCCGGAATAATTACCAAAGAATCCGATTCCCTGAGTTGTCCGATCCACTCGCCCAAGGGCGTTGCATCTTCAAGTTGGGCGGCATCCCAAATGTCAGCCGCCAGATCATGAGCGCTAAACCGCCGGTTGTTCGACTTCGCCCGTTGTTGCATTTTTTGGATTTCCACCACGCGTATTTCGCGGAAATGCCACGCTGTTGCTTCGTACAGCCGGTCGATATATTTCTCGCGTTCCCGTGGATCAGATACGCCTAATAACTCAAAAACGGCATGATCCAAGTCCCGCCGGTCGGTTTGCCGTAATTCATCGGAAAGCACGATCGGCCCCGCCGCCATCCGCCGCGCGCGGTCGGGGGAGTGACAATCCATCAATTGCTCTTCTACCAGGCGGCTCACTTCACGCTTGCTCATGTGTCCCAGAGCATCGGCAAACCGCTTGGCCAATACAGTCGAGATTCCCCGTGGGTCCGGCACTTCTAAAAGGTTTACATCCACAACTTCGGTCTTCAGATTGCCTTCGGTTCCCGCGAAACGTCCGTAGAATGTTTTAAACAATCCAACAAGCGTCGAGTTCAATATGGCCACAAGCGCCTTCTTTTCACCGGCGTTGAGACTATCGGAGGCAATGTCAAATAAGTTGTGATTGCAAATCAGTTTTTCGGGATTCCCCGCAATAATGTGCCGGTACTGCTGAGCCATCGGCCAAAAGGCAATGCCGGGACGGACCAGACCAGTCAAGTCATACCAGGGGTCTCGGGCGGCACAAGTTGATCGTTTCGGAACGGGAACAGGCTTTGACTTTTTTGAAGGAAAAGTCGCAGTCATCCCATGGCGGATATATCGCCATGTCCAGGGTGCCTTGGTCTTCAATTGGTCCATCGGATCGCCCACCAGCAACACGACTCGATCTAAATCACCGGTGCGGACAATCGGCCGATCGATCTTCATCAGGCTATGGACTTCGGGCGCAAGATACTTCGCCTCGATGGGATGAATGCTTCCGTCGCCGGCTTGTATTATTTTTAACTTGCCTGATAAAACGTCCTTACGAGGCGCGCCGCCGGCATTTCGTCGAAAATCACGGTCATTCTCATACTTGCCGATCACTTCGGTAGTGATATCCTTGGGCATGAAAAAGGCATCGCATCCACTTGTTATGCCACGCCTGATTGTCGCAATTTCGCCCAACCGAACAAACTGCTCGCCAAAACGCCGCATGATTTCAAAATAGATATCGGGGGCCCGAACGTATCGCCCCCACTTTCCGGCACAATAAGAAACCCGCTCAATTCTACAGCAATGGGTTTGGCCGTTGGCATCCAAGATTTGTTTTTCACCATTAACCAATTCCTGCTCTTCCTCTTCTTCCGCTGCTTCTGCTACATCAAGGCCGCCCAATATCGAGCCGGCCTGAACGCCATCGGCCCAAAGTTCCTTTTGTGCCTTGATGATGATGCGCATGTCTTGGTCTTGACAATCTTCATCGGTGCCCATAATTCGCTCACGCAAGGCGTCAATCGCTGCTTGGCGATCACCTTCATCCTGGCCGGAGGGAACTCCAATAATATCCGCAATCTTTCGATGAAGCCGTACAAATCGCACGCGGTTCGCCATCCGCGCCGCCTCATCGTCGCAGCGTTGAAGAATGGTTATGCAAGTCTTGACGCGGGCATCTTCAAACCACGGCTCCGCGGCGCTCTCCATGATGGCGATTATTCGAAAATGGCGGAGAATCCAACCCTGAAGCGCGAAACCGTATTCCACGTCCAACCACGATGAACTCGTGAGAAATCCGAAATGGCCGTCGGATTTCAACAACCGGGCCGCCGCCGGCCAAAAGTAGCAATGTAAATCACTGCGCCCGGACAGCCGCAAATCGGGCCACACTTCACAGGCTATCTGCCCGAATCGGGCCTTGTCCTTCTTCTCAACTTTCTCCTGCCGGACATAAGGCGGATTTCCCACTAAGGCGTCCAAAACAGGCAAACCGATTGACTGATGCCCGCCGGAAGCATCCGGAAGTTGACAAAATGATTTTGAGGGAGTGATGTCAAAGAAATTTCGGCGGGCAATCCGCGGATAATTGGCCTTGTCGTTGATTTCACGGGCGGCCAAATTCAATGTCGCCAAGTGGGCCGGATAAAGGGCGATGTCGCAACCATAAAGCTCGCTGATCAAATCGATATGTTGCCGGGTTGGGTCGAGTTGGCGCTTGCGGTAGTAGGCGCGGACCAGAAAACTGCCCGATCCGCAAGCCGGATCGAGAACGACGTCTTCAGCCTTCCGAATACAAAAACCGTTGATGAGATCCACCACGTCGTCGCCGGTGAAATGCTGTCCATAGCGATGTCGCTCTTCGGGTCCGATGAGCTTTTGAAAGATTCGTCCTACGACATCGGAGGGGACTTCTCGGAAATCCACCGATTCGACGCCGTGCAACAACCCGCGCCAGGCATCGATGGCATTGACGGGATGAAAGATTAATTCAGCCGCCCAATCCTTGGTGTCCGGCATCAGCAGAGGTTCGTAATCGCCGCTTCGCTCGACGGCCTTCTGAAAAAAACGGTTGAAGACTTCCATCGCCTCATCGGGTTTCTTGACTGAGGAGCGAAGTTCCAGGCGTGGAAGATCCGGAAAACGGGCGCGGAGCGCTTTGTAGAATATCAATCGGTTGGCCCAGACGTACGCCAGCGTCTTCGCCATGTTGTCCGTGGCCTTGACCCATTCCTCATGAGGCGTGCGAATAAAGGTTCGGTCCTGATCGGCCATCCATCGTTGGACTCGAAGATCAAAGGTCTTGCTCTTGTCGGTTTGCTCCAAGATGTAGGAACTGGCTAGTTGAACCGGCCAATCCAAGTGACTCTCCAAGGAACGGATGAAGATGTCGTCGGGTGGCAGCCAATCACGCCGACGGCCGGAGAGAATATCGGCCAGATCGCGCAGCAGGTCGGGTAAAAAATGCGTCTTGATGAAATTGAGGTTGTCTTCCCGTGCAACATCTTCGGGACCTGTAAGAGTGCGGGCGAGCTGCCGTTGCCAAACCCGCCGATCTAACAGAGGTTTATCCCATAGACTCCGGTCCCATAAGACAAAATAATTTACATTCCACGTGAAGAAATATCGGATGCCTGCATCATTGGCTTTCGCCTCCGCATCTTGGCACAATTTTGCGTCGTAAGGAGATCGGCCTTGCGGAGTACCGGGTAGTTTTACCTCGCCACACAACACCAACTTGCCATTTTGATTAAAAAATCGAAGGTCTTTGCGCTTGCGACGCCCCGCCCCTACGCCGTATCCTTCAATCCTGGCTTCTCGAAAAGGAAAAATGTCGGGATTCTGGTTGACGACGATATTGGCCGTGGAAGCAACTTGGCCGCAGAAATCAACTTCATTGATGGTTGGTTTTTGTGATGCCATAATTGTAATCCCCAAAATTTTCCATGAAATATATTACCCGCGATGCCTACGGCAGTCCATGACCCTCAAGTTGAAAATACCACAACTCAGCAATGAGTCCAAAGAAGCTGTCTTGCCTATCTCTCTCCCTTTCTCCCTCATGCCCAGGTCTGTTTGATTTCTGGGGGTGGCTAAAAACTTCCCTTGCATTCCTCCTCGGTTTTTGTAATATATACTTATGTTCATATATGCGCAACACGCTCCGCGGCAAAACGCAAACCGCATGGAAAATAGGCGCCGGTCTCCCCGCCCTTTCCCCCAAGCCGACCGAAAGTTCGTTCCGCGTGAAAAACTCCCTGGTGGAGAAAGGAACCTATTCGGGGGGCCACCCGTGCATTTTTCGATTCGTGATGACCAACTTGACGTCCCAGTTGCTGAACATAGATTGCCGCGAATCCCCCCTCATGAGAATCCTTGCCACCGGAAATTGCCCGAATCAGATGCCTGTTACCCAAAAAAGGACGCCGATGTTCGAGGATTGCATGTCACAAATATCTGCTGTCATTCGCCTTGCGAATTGTCAGGATTACCTCAGCCGCGTAAAATAAAGCCGAAACTGCATGACTGTTTTATCTGAAATCTACAGTAAATCTGAAGGATTTCCGCCATGCCACTCTCCGCCTCAACTCCTCTTCTCCCCGAAGTTGCCGCCTTCCTCTCCGAAAGTCCGCTCAAGGCCGTCATCGGCGGCAAGGATGTTGCTTCCTCAAACGGCGAAACCTTTCCAACCCGCGATCCCGGCTCGAAGGAACTGTTGGCCGAGGTCTGCGCCATGCAGGCCGACGACGTGGACCGGGCGGTGCGGGCCGCGGGCGAGGCGTTTGAGAAGACTTCCTGGGCGACGATGCCGCCGGACGAGCGCGGGGCGATGCTGATGCGGCTGGCCGACGCCGTCGAGGAGCGCAAGGCGATCTTCGCCCAAATCGAGGCCCTCGACGCCGGGAAAATCCTGGCGCAGGCGGAATGGGACGTACAGAATCTGATCGACACACTGCGCTATTACGTCCAGATGGCCCTGCACGTCGAGCGGCGGACAACCTTGGCGGCGGCCGGTTTCGAGGCCTACGCCGCGCGGCTGCCCTGGGGGCCTTGCGGCTTCATCTTTCCCTGGAATTTCCCGCTGCTGCTGATCGGCTGGAACATCTCGCCCGCGCTGGCGGCGGGCAACACGGTGGTCATCAAACCGGCGGAGGACACGTCCCTGTCGGCGATTTACCTGGCCCGGCTTGCCCGGGAGGTCGGCATTCCGGACGGGGTAATCAACGTCGTGCCCGGTCCCGGCGAGCCGACCGGCGCGGCGTTGGCCGCGCACCCGGGGCTGCGGCGGATGTCGTTTACCGGCTCGCCCGAGGTGGGCCGGCGGATCGCCGCCGCCTGCGGCAGAAACCTCGTGCCGGTCAAGCTGGAACTGGGCGGCAAGGGGGCCGCCGTCGTCTTCGACGACGTCGACGTCGCGCAGACCGCCGAAAAACTGGTCGGGGCCATTACCTTCCACACCGGGCAGGTCTGCTGCACCGCCAGCCGTTGGATCGTCCACCAGGCGATCTATCCCGAGCTGGTCCATCTCTGCGCGGAGCGGATGAAGGCCCTGCGGGTGGGATACGAGATGGATTCCGCCGCGCAGATGGGGCCGGTGGTCAACGAAAAGCAGTTCCAACGGGTGCTCGGCTACTTGAAACGCGGTCGGGAGGAGGGCGCCGAGGCGATGTTGCCCGGCGGCCCGGCCACGGTGGCGGGACGCGACGGTTTTTACGTTCAACCCGCGCTGCTGGCCGGGGCGCTGACGAACGTCGCCGCCCGGGAGGAGATCTTTGGCCCCGTCGCCTACGTCGCTTCTTTCCGCGACGAGGCCGAGGCGGTCCGCATGGTCAACGCCACCGACTACGGACTGGCCAACAGCGTCTGGACCCGCGACCTGACCCGCGCTTATCGGGTGGCCGAGCAAATGGCGGCGGGCAGCAGTTGGATCAACTGCCACAACGTCTTCCCTCACGGTGTCCCCTACGCCGGGATCCACAAATCGGGTCTCGGCGGCGGCGTCCTCTCCGTCGAAACGCTGATGGATTATTGGCGGAACCTCTCCGTGGTGCGGGCGCCGTAAAGGTAGCAGCGGCATCTTGCCGCTTCTTTTTCTTGATGCGGCAAGATGCCGCATCGACTTTGGCCCGAACCACCTGAAATCGGCAATCTCTGCGAGATCTGGGCATCAGGATTTGTGTCGACACGATTTGTGATTAATCCTATAATTTAGCATAAACGAAGAAGAGAGACGTTTCCTCAGAAAAAAGATACCGGCGCCGCGGGAGGCGGCGTCTTTGATCCGATGATAGAAGACAACGACTATGGACGGCGGCGGGTGGTGATCGAGACGGTCTCGCCGCAGGTCGACGGCGGCCGGTTCGCGATCAAGCGCGTGGCGGGCGAGAAGGTGGCCGTCCGCGCGCGGATCTTCGCCGACGGCCACGACGTGCTGGGCGCGATGGTCAAGTTCCGCGCCGCGGGGGAAGCCGTCTGGCAGGAGTCGCCCCTGCAACTGTTGGGCAACGATTGGTGGCAGGGCGAGTTCCGCGTGCCACCGCTGGGCCGGTGCCAGTACACCATTGCGGCCTGGATCGACCCGTTCGCCACGTGGCAGCGCGACCTCCGCAAGCGTCTCGACGCCGGGCAGGACGTGACGGTGGAACTGCAGATCGGCGCCGACCTGGTCCGCGCACGGTTGGAGGGAGTTTCCGCCGAAGACCGCCAGCAAGTGACGCCGCTGTTGGATGCGCTGGCCGACGCCTCCGACCCGGCCCGGCAGACGGCCGCGGCCGTTTCCGAGGAATTGGGCCAGTGGATGTTTCAGCACGCGGAGCGGCGGTTCGCCGTCGAGTTGGACCGTCCCCTGGACGTGATCGTCGATCGCCCCCAAGCCCGGTTCAGCACCTGGTACGAAATGTTCCCCCGGTCGTGCGCGGCGGAGCCGGGGCGGCACGGGACGCTGAAGGACTGCGAAGCGCGTCTGCCCTACGTGGCCGAAATGGGGTTCGACGTCCTCTATCTCCCGCCCATCCATCCCGTGGGACGGAGCTACCGCAAGGGGAAGAACAACGCGGTCATGCCTGCGCCCGAGGACGTGGGCTGCCCGTGGGCCATCGGGGCGGAGGAGGGGGGCCACAAGGCGGTCCATCCCAACCTGGGGACCCTGGAGGACTTCCGCCGCCTGGTTGCGCGGGCCGCGGAGTACGGCATCGAGATTGCGCTGGACATCGCCTTCCAGTGCTCGCCCGATCACCCCTATCTCCGCCAACACCCCGAGTGGTTCCGCCGGCGTCCGGACGGGACGATCCAGTACGCGGAGAATCCGCCCAAGAAATACGAGGACATTTATCCGTTTAATTTCGAGTGCGACGACTGGAAGAACCTCTGGCAGGAGTTGAAGAGCATTTTCATATTCTGGGCGGAACAGGGGGTGCGGATCTTCCGCGTGGACAATCCCCACACCAAGGCGTTCGCCTTCTGGGAATGGCTGATTACGGAGGTCAAGGCGACGTATCCGGACGCCCTCTTCCTGGCGGAGGCATTCACCCGGCCGGCCGTGATGTACCGCCTGGCGAAGCTCGGATTCACCCAGTCGTACACGTATTTCACCTGGCGGAACACCAAGGCGGAGTTGACGGAGTATTTCACCGAGTTGACGCGGACCCCGGTGCGCGAGTTCTTCCGGGCCAACCTCTGGCCGAACACGCCGGATATCCTCAACGAGTATCTCCAGTTCGGCGGTCGGGCGGCGTTCATGGCCCGCTACGTGCTGGCGGCCACGCTGGGCGCAAACTGCGGGATCTACGGCCCGCCGTTCGAGTTGTGCGTCGCCCAGCCGCTCGCGCCGGGGAGCGAGGAATATCTGAACTCGGAAAAGTACGAGATCCGGCATTGGCCGCTGGAGGCCCCCGAGAGCCTCCGCGGATTCATCGCCCGGGTCAACCGCATCCGGCGGGAGAATCCGGCCCTGCAGGCCGACGACGGACTGGCCTTCCACCCGGTGGACAATCCGCAACTGATCTGCTACAGCAAGCAGACCGAGGACCACGCCAACGTGATCGTCACCGCGGTGAACCTGGATCCGCATCACACGCAATGGGGTTGGGTGGAACTCCCCTTGGACGAGTTGGGGATCGACGCCGAACATCCCTACCAGGCGCACGACCTGTTGGGCGACGGGCGGTACATCTGGAACGGCCCGCGGAACTACGTGGAGCTGGATCCCGGCGTCTGCCCCGCCCAGGTGTTCCGGATGCGGAGACGCGTCCGCTCGGAATCGCAGTTCGAGTATTTTTTGTGAAAGGAATCCGCCCCCGTGAGCGAAACGGATCTGCAATGGTATAAAGACGCCATCATCTATCAGCTTCACGTCCGCTCCTTCTGCGATTGGAGCGGGGACGGCGTGGGCGATTTCCGGGGACTGGCCCAGAAGCTCGACTATCTCCAGGACTTGGGCGCCACGGCGATCTGGCTCCTGCCGTTTTATCCCTCGCCGCTGAAGGACGACGGTTACGACATCGCCGATTATCAGAACGTCCATCCCAGCTACGGAACGCTTCCCGACTTCAAGGCCTTTCTCCGCGCGGCGCACGACCGGGGCCTGAAGGTCATCACCGAACTGGTGATCAACCACACCTCCGACCAGCATCCGTGGTTCCAGCGGGCCCGCCGGGCGAAGCCGGGAAGCCGGCACCGCAACTATTACGTCTGGAGCGACACGCCCGAAAAGTACCGGGAGGCGCGGATCATCTTCAAGGACTTCGAGACCTCCAACTGGACCTGGGATCCCGTGGCCCAGGCCTACTACTGGCACCGCTTCTACGGCCACCAGCCCGATCTGAACTTCGACAGCCCCGACGTGCGGAAGGCCATTTTCCAGATCCTCGACCACTGGCTGGCCCTCGGTGTGGACGGGTTGCGGCTGGACGCCGTCCCCTATCTGTTCGAGCGGGAGGGGACGAACTGCGAGAATCTGCCGGAGACGCACGCCTTCCTCCGCGAAATCCGGGCCTACGTCGATGCGCACTATCCCGGCCGGATGCTCCTGGCCGAGGCCAACCAGTGGCCCGAGGACGCCGGGGCCTACTTCGGCGCCGGCGATGAGTGCCACACGGCGTTTCATTTTCCCGTCATGCCGCGGATGTTCATGGGCGTGCAGATGGAGGACCGCTTTCCGATCATCGACATCATGCAGCAGACGCCGGAGATCCCCGACGCCTGCCAATGGATGCTCTTCCTCCGCAACCACGACGAGCTGACCCTGGAAATGGTCACCGACGAGGAGCGGGACTACATGTACCGCGTTTACGCCCACAACCCGCAGGCGCGGATCAACCTCGGCATCCGCCGGCGGCTGGCTCCCCTGCTGGGAAACCACCGCCGGAAGATCGAGCTTTTGAATTCGCTCCTGATGTCGCTGCCCGGCACGCCGGTCATCTACTACGGCGACGAGATCGGGATGGGCGACAATATTTACCTCGGCGACCGCAACGGCGTGCGGACCCCCATGCAATGGAGCCCCGACCGGAACGCCGGCTTCTCGACCGCCAATCCCCAGCAGCTCTACCTCCCGCTGATCATCGACCACGAGTATCACTACGAGGCGCTCAACGTGGAGACGGCCCGGCGGAATCCATACTCGCTCTTCTGGTGGATGAAGCGATTGATCGCGATGCGGCAGCAGAGCCAGGTTTTCTCGCGGGGATCGCTGAAGTTCCTCCTGCCCGAGAATCCCCGCGTGCTGGCCTACATCCGCACGCACCAGGACCAGTCGCTGCTGGCGGTGGCGAACCTCTCGCGGTTCTCGCAGTTCGTCGAACTGGACCTGGCGGAGTACCGCGGCTGTACGCCCCTGGAGCAGTTCGGGCAGACGGTCTTCCCGCGGATCGGGGACCTGCCCTACCTGCTGACGCTGGGTCCGCACAGCTTCTACTGGTTTTCGCTGCAACCGCCGGTCGAGCAGCCGATGGCCGTCCCCGCCGCGGCCCCCGCCGCCGGTGCGCCGCCCGCCGTCCCGCAGTTAAACGTCACCCACGCCTGGGACCGGCTCTTCACGGGCCAATCCAAGCGGGGCCTGGAGAAAATCCTGCCGCGGGTGCTGACGGCCCGACGCTGGTTCGGCGGCAAGGCGAAGCCGCTCCGCGCGGTGTACCTCCACGAGGTGATTCCGCTGGAAGGCAACGCCGACGGCCAGGAGGCGGCCCTGGCCCTGCTCCGCGTCGAGTACGTGGATGAGGAACCGGAGATCTACGTCCTGCCGCTGGCCTTTACCACCGGCGCCGCCGCGGAACAAATGCTCAACGACCCGTCGCCCGCACTGGTCGCCCGGTTGCAGGTCGCCGCGGGAGGGAAAACGGAGGAAGGGGTGCTCTACGATCCCCTGGGCGAAGAGGCGTTCAGCCGGATGCTGTTGGACGCCATCGCTTCCCGCCGGCGCTTCAGCGGCGGAAAGGGCAAACTGATTGCCCATCCGGGCCGGGCCTTCCGCCGGCTCCGCGGCGCCGCCGAGGAGGTCCTGCCCGCCCGGCTGCTGAAGACGGAACAGAGCAACAGCACCGTCGTCTACGGCGACCGGCTCCTGCTGAAGCTTTTCCGCCGGCTCGAAGAGGGAGTCAACCCGGAATTGGAACTGGGCGGATTGCTGACCAATGCCGCTTTTCCTCACGTCTCCCCCGTGGCCGGTTCCCTCGACTATCGCGGTCAGGACGGGAGCTGCTCGACCGTGGCCATCCTCCAAGGCTTTGTCCGGAACGAGGGGGACGCCTGGAACTTCACCCTCGATAGCGTGGGCCGCTTCTTCGAGCGGGTGCTGACCAAACTGCGGACAACTCCGCCCGAGGGCCAGGAACTGCCGCGCAAGAGTCTCGTGCAACTGGTCGATCAACCGGTTCCGCCGCTGGCCCAGGACCTGTGCAACGCCTATCTCGAGGCGGCCGCATTGCTGGGTCAACGGACCGCCGAACTGCACCACGCGCTGGCTCACCCGCCGAACGCCGCCGAACTGGCCCCCGAGCCGTTCACCGAACTTTACCAGCGATCGCTTTATCAGGCCCTCCGTGGGCTGGCGCGGCGGACCTTCCGCCTCCTGCGGAGCCGTATGAAAGACCTGCCCGAGGAGATGCGCGAGGAAGCCCGGGCCGTCCTGTTGGTCGAGCAGGAGGTTGTGGACCGCTTCCACACCGTCGTGGGCCGGAAAGTCACCGGCGCCCGCATCCGCTGCCACGGCGATTATCACCTGGGACAGGTCCTCTACACGGGCAAGGACTTCGTGATCATCGACTTCGAGGGGGAGCCGGCCTACAAGATCAGCGAGCGGCGGATCAAACGCTCGCCAATCCGCGACGTCGCCGGAATGATCCGTTCCTTCGAATACGCCGCAAAAACCGTCCTCCTGAACCGGATCAGCGGCATGATCCTCAAAGAGGAACTGCCGATCTTCCGGCAATGGGCGGAGTTCTGGTCCCTCTGGGTCGGCGTCCGGTTTCTGAAGGCCTACCTGGGCGTCCTCGAGGGCGCGGCCTTCATGCCCCAGTCGCGCGAAGAGGTGCAGATTCTGCTGGACGTCTTCCTTCTGGAGAAGGCGGTCTATGAGCTGGGCTACGAACTGAACAACCGGCCCGCCTGGATCCGGGTGCCGATCCAAGGCATCCTTCACATTCTGGAATCCCTGGAGACGGGAGAGAAACCTTGAACTTCAGCATCCTTGACGAGAACGATCTCTATCTATTCAACGAGGGAACCCACCTCCGCCTTTACGAAAAGCTCGGGGCGCACCGGATCGAGTCGGGCGGCCGGTGGGGGACCTTCTTCGCCGTCTGGGCCCCCGACGCCCGGGAGGTCTCCGTCATCGGCGACTTCAACGGCTGGAACCGCACGGCCAACCGGCTTCATCCGCGGGGCGTCTCGGGCATCTGGGAGGGGTTCATCCCCGGCGTGGAGCAGGGCGCCCGCTACAAATACTGGATCGTCTCGCGGCAGAGCGGTTTCGCCATGGACAAGGCCGATCCGCTGGCCTTCGCCGCCGAAACCCCGCCGGCCACCGCCTCGGTGGTCTGCGAGTTGTACTATTCCTGGAACGACCGCGCGTGGATGGAAAACCGCTACCGCCGCAACGCCCTGGGAGCGCCGATCTCGATCTACGAAGTCCATCTCGGCTCCTGGATGCTGGCCCCGGAGGGCCGCGAGGATATCTGCTCCTACCGCGGCGCGGCGGCGCGGCTGGTGGAATACGTCCGGCAGCTCGGATTCACGCACGTCGAGTTCCTGCCGCTGATGGAACACCCCTTCTACGGCTCCTGGGGCTACCAGACCAGCGCCTACTTCGCCCCCACGCGGCGCTACGGCACTCCCCAGGACCTGATGTATCTGGTCGATTACCTGCACCAGCACGATATCGGCGTGATCCTGGATTGGGTCCCGTCGCACTTCGTGACCGACGCCCACGGCCTGGGGCTGTTCGACGGAACCCACCTCTACGAACACGCCGATCCGCGGCAGGGGCTTCATCCCGATTGGAACACGTACATCTTCAACTACGGCCGGAACGAAGTCCGCAGCTTCCTGCTGAGCAGCGCCCTGTTCTGGCTCGATCAATATCACGCCGACGGCCTGCGGGTGGACGCCGTGGCCTCGATGCTCTACCTCGATTATTCCAGAAAAGAAGGCGAGTGGATTCCCAACGCCCACGGAGGCCGCGAAAACCTGGCGGCCATCTCCTTCCTCCGCCAACTCAACGAGCTGGTCTACCGCCACCATCCCGACGTGCTGACCGTCGCCGAGGAATCGACCGCCTGGCCGAAAGTCTCCCGCCCGGTCTACGACGGCGGGCTGGGATTCGGCTACAAGTGGGACATGGGCTGGATGCACGACACGCTGGAGTACCTGCGGCGCGATCCAATCCACCGCAAACACCACCACAACCAGATCACCTTCCGCTCGGTCTACGCCGCCTCCGAAAATTTCGTCCTCCCGCTCTCGCACGATGAAGTGGTCCACGGCAAAGGCTCACTGCTGGAGCGGATGCCGGGCGACGACTGGCAGAAATTCGCCAACCTGCGGCTGTTGCTGGGTTCCATGTACGCCCAGCCGGGAAAGAAGCTGCTGTTCATGGGAAGCGAATTCGGCCAGCGCCGCGAGTGGAACCACGACGACGTGCTGGACTGGGAACTGCTCGCCCAGGCCCCCCACCAGGGATTGCAGAAATGGGTCGAAGACCTGAACCGGCTCTATCGGACGGAGCCTGCCCTGCACGACCGCGACTGTCATCCGGAGGGTTTCCGCTGGGTCGACGGCAGCGACGCCGTGCAGAGCGTCCTCTGCTTTCTCCGCCGGGGCCGCGAGCCGGACCAGGACGTGCTGGTCGTCTGCAACTTTACGCCCGTGCCGCGGACCAACTACCGGGTGGGCGTCGTGCAGAGCGGCTTTTGGAAGGAACTGCTCAACAGCGACGCCCCGCTCTACGGCGGCAGCGGACAGGGGAACATCGGGGGCACCCCGTCGGCGCCGATTCCCTGCCACAACTACCTCTGGTCGCTGAATCTGGTCCTGCCGCCCCTGGCCATTCTCTTTTTGAAAATGGCCAAATAAAAGTGGAATCCAATAGCCGGCGGCTAGCCCAAGTTACGGAGTTGCGCTGACAGGCTCGTTGATAGCAAAGGACTTACGTTCATTTTTAGGCCAAAGTCTTCACTACATT
>JAFGPV010000115.1 GCA_016936015.1 Pirellulales bacterium | reverse complement strand
AATGTAGTGAAGACTTTGGCCTAAAAATGAACGTAAGTCCTTTGCTATCAACGAGCCTGTCAGCGCAACTCCGTAACTTGGGCTAGCTTCTTTTACGTTTGGAACGATCGACTTTTCACCCGGAGGGCTGGTAGTCTTTGAAGGAGTCAAGAAAGCTACTGCCGCCGCTTCGCAGCTTGGTGGAGAATCGGAGCTTTCCACCCAAGGGCTAACGCCGCTTGGCTATTGACTATCCCACCCTACTTTCCGCAACAGGAACATGGGTCCTGTTGACATTTCCTGTTGGCTTCTCCGCAACACGAAAATTCCCCTCATCGAAAAAATGGTCTTGAAATTGGGCCATTCAATTGATATAGTATACATTAGATCAGTATTGCTGTTTGACAATTCCTTTCGTGGCCCCTTGGATCAGTAAGGACAATAGGCGCGCCGGCCACCCCTTCTTCTGAGGAGTCCTATCCTTGGAGAATTGCCCGTTGACAAGGTTGGTTGACCAAAACGAGACCTCTTGTAGGAGTGCCTCCCCCCGACAATTGTCGTAAGAAGGCGAGGAGCTCAACCCTCGACTTATGACCTTTGACCCAACCGGCACCTTGCCGGCACGCAACAATTCGATCCCGCCTCCAATCCCAGTGGAAAAAATAGCCCCCGAAGAATCCCATATTTCCCGAGAAAAATTGGAAAACGCCTTGTTCCGGGTATTTAAAATGCGTCAAAAATCCATGTCGCCAAACCGAGCAAAAAATTGCCGAACATCGGAAAACACCGTGCGAAACCGCCCTCACATGCCCGAAGTGTTCAACAATTCACCCACAAAAATTCCTGTGCAACCCCGTAAATCCCGGCACTTCGAGACCCCACATTGTGCAAATATTCAACCCGAAAATGAACAACAATTCAAACACGAAAACAACCACTCCTCGTTCCCAAACTCCAGTTTGGGAACGAGGAGTAATAGAACGGTTACTTCCGCACCCGATTCCGTATGGCAATCAGGTCCTTCATCACGCGGTGCAAATTCCCGTCGAAAGTTCTCGTGCCGAAGGCGTCGTGCAGCAGGCGGTAGAGGGGATACAGTTCGGCGTAGGTCTTGGCGGCGGCCGGATTGGGCCGGAAGATTTTGGGCTTCACGCCGGTCATTTTCCGCTGGGCGTCCTGGGTGGTCCGGTAGACCCCGCCGACGACGGCCCCGAAGATCGCCGCCCCCAACGCGCAGGTCTGGGCCGAGCGGCTGATCTTCATCGGGCGGTTGCAGACGTCGGCGTAGATCTGCATGACGAAGGGATTCTTCTCGGCGATGCCGCCGCAGTTGACCACCTCCTCGACCTTCACGCCGTACTCCTCGACGCGGTTGATGATCGTCAGGGCGCCGAAGGCGGTGGCCTCGACCAGCGTGCGGTAGATCTCCGCCGCGGTGGTGTGCAGCGTCTGGCCGACCAGCAGGCCGGTCAACAGCGGATCGACGAGAATCGTGCGGTTGCCGTTGTTCCAGTCCAGGGCCAACAGGCCGCTTTGGCCGGGGCGGAACTTTTCCGCCTGCTTGGTCAGGACGACGTGCGGATCGCCCTTGCCGGACGGGGGCAAGTATTTGACGAACCAGTTGAAGATGTCGCCCACGGCCGACTGGCCCGCCTCCAGGCCGAACATGCCGGGGACGATCGAGCCGGGAACGATGCCGCACAGGCCCGGGATGTCGGGCAGCGGATTGTCCTCGGGGGCGACCATCATGTCGCAGGTGCTGGTGCCGATGATCTTGACCAGCGTGCCGGGCTTGATGCCCGAGCCGACCGCGCCCAGGTGGGCGTCGAAGGCCCCCACCGCCACGGGCAGACCGACGGGCAATCCGGCCTTTTTAGCCACGGCGGCCGTCAGATGGCCCGCCGTCTGGTCCGACTCCAGGGCCGTAAACGCGCAGCGCTCCCGCAACTCGGCCAGGCCCGGATCGACCGTGGACCAAAACTCCTTGCTGGGCATTCCGCCCCAGAGGTCGTTGTACATCGCCTTGTGGCCGGCGGCGCAGATGCTCCGTTTCAGCTTCAGCGGATCGGAGTTGCCCGTCAGGAACGCGGGGACGAAGTCGGCGCATTCGACCCAGGAGAAGGCGGCGTCGAAAACTTTCGGGGCCGTCCGCTTGCAGTGCAGGATCTTCGACCAGTACCACTCGCTGCTGTAGGTTCCGCCGCACTTGGCCAGGTAGCCGGCGCCGAACCGGGCGGCCTTCTCGGTGATCTCGGCCGCCTCGGCGTAGCTGGTGTGATCCTTCCACAGCCAGGCCTGGGCAGCGAGGTTCTTCTTGAACTCCGGCTTGAAGGCCAACGGCGTGCCGTCGCGGTCGACCGGCAGCGGGGTCGAGCCGGTTGTGTCCACGCCGATGCCGACGATCTTCTCGGGCGAGAAGCCGCGGAGCTTTTTCGCTTTCCGTAAAGCCCCCTGTACCGACTTGTAAAAGCCCTCGACGTACTCGACGGGATTCTGCCGGGCGAGGTTGGGATCCTTCGGATCGAGGAGGATGCCGGCCTCTCCGCTTTTGTAGTTATAGACGTGCGAGGCGATCTCCGCCCCGTCGGCCGTATCCACGATCAACGCCCGCACGCTGTTCGTGCCGTAATCCACCCCCAGTGCAAATTGTCGCGCCGCTTTGGCCATGGTCGTTGACTCCGAATGGGTAAGTTTATTGAAAAAGACAAGGTTGTTTCCAGTGCCAATTATGCCGGGAATTTTAGTATTCGGAAAGCCCCGGGCCGCGGCTCCCCCGTGGAAATGGCCCGGAACCGATGGGAAGGACCGATTCACGCCGGTTTTAGGGCTTGTTCTTCTCAAACGAATCAAATCGTTCGGGACGCGCGGCGGAGTCAAGGTGTTACCAGCCCCCGCGGGCATCCGAAACTATCGAGAGGTGAAATAGCGGCATTTGTTGAAGATCAGCGGGTGTTCATATCGTGATGTTTGGCGGCCGCCGGCACGGCGGCCCTGGGCGTCTATGGTAATACAGGGCCGCCGTGCCGGCGGACGCTAAACGGATCACGGGAACTAACCTAAGAAATCGGATGATGCAGCAGCGGCTGGTGATGGCGGTTGCGCTGGGCGTAGCGTTTGCTGCGGGCGGTGAAGCTCTGCCGGTTGCCTCAGCGGCGCATCCGGCCGTGGTGCGGATCATCGCCCCGGAGAAGGAGGCCGTCTCGATGGGTTCCGGGGTCCTCGTGGCCGTGACGGATTATTATGGACTGGTGGTAACCAATTGGCACGTGGTGTGCGACGCCGCCGGGCCGCTGCAGGTCGTTTTTCCCGACGGATTCCGCTCGCCGGCCCGGGCCTTGAAGACCGATCGCGATTGGGACCTGGCGGCGCTGGCGATCCGGCGGCCGCCGGTCGATCCCCTGCCCGTGGCCATGGAAGCGCCCCGACCGGGCGACCGGTTGACCATCGCCGGCTACGGCGGCGGCTGGTATCGAACGATGTCGGGACGCTGCACGCAGTACGTTTCGCCGGGAGGAAACCACGGCTTCGAGATGGTCGAATTGCAGGCCCCGGCCCGCAACGGCGACAGCGGCGGGCCGATCTTCAACCAGCGGGGCGAAGTCGCCGGTATCCTGTTCGGCTCCGCCTTCGGACGCACCACCGGCAGCTACTGCGGCCGGCTCCGTTGGTTCCTCTCGGGAGTGCGGGACGACTTTTACGGCCTTCCCGCCCCAAACGATACGCTCCTTGCCCGGAACACCCCCGATGTACCGCCGAGAACCTTCCCCTCTGAAATTCCCCGGGGCAATCCTGTCCCAACGGCACATATCCCGACGAATGACGCAGAAATTCATTCAGCGGCCGCCGGTATGGCGGCTCGGGACCCGGAGTTGCCCGGCACGCCGGTCGCCGTGCCGGTGGCTGCTCCGCAGGACCGTTTGGCACAGCGTCCGACTTTCTCAGCGCCGCCCTGTCTCCCGACGCCTCCCCCGGCCGCCACGGCGGCTCCCGGCGAGGCCTGGTACGAGTCCCTGCGAAATTTCCTGGCCGTGGTGGGGATCACGGCTGTCGTGCTCCAGGGTTTGAAATTGCTTGCCTCTCCGGCACGGTAAGAGAGCCCTTCCCCCTGCACGCTCACAAGCAAGGGATAGGAATATCTGCTTTCCCGCCAACGCGGATATTAAAAAAACGCCGCTTCGGATTTCGAAGCGGCGTTCTTGGAGTGTATGATGAGGCCGTCGTCAAGGCGAGTGTACTCGCGGGATCACATTCCCGGGTTGTCGTAGTTCCCGGAAATGCGATTGAAACGCAACCTCATCGACAAACTTTGTTGGGGAGTTTTATCTCATCCGCCGGCAGGCGACTAGTCCCAGCAACGCACCAAGGAGGAGCGTGACGATCCCCGGTTCGGGAACGGGCACGCCGACCTGGAAGTTGTCGGTCCACATGAGCCAGCCGTCGCTCTGGTAGTGGGAAAAACCGACGTTGACTACGTCGTTGGACATGGGCACTCCAACCATCGCTCCGCTGCCGACCGAGTCCACATCCACGACTCCCAGTGATACCTCATCGACGAAGATCTCAACCTTTCGGCCAACGGTGTCAAACCTGGCCGCGTAGTTATGCCACTCATAGGCATTTTGAATCGGTGACACCAATCCCGTGTTAATCTCTCCGACGGCCGCATTAAACAGAGAGACCTCGGCAAAATTCGGATTGTTGTCCAAGCGGATGAAAACGGTCAAGTTCGCGGCATTAAAGATGTCGTTCAGCACGCTCCCGATGCCAATGTCGATACGGTCTTCGGACTGGGTGGCGTCATACTGAACGACGAACTCGTCGCGCACCCCATATTCAATCCCCCAGTCCGTCCAGGAGCCGGTGCCGACGCCCGTTTGGGTCATGCCCGTCGCCGATCCGCCGCCGGATCCGCCTGGAAAAGGCGATGCGGGGTCTCCGGCAACAATCGTGGAGTCGTAATTGATGCTCCACTTAGAGTCGGGCCAAACTCGCGGGGTATTGCCGTTGTGGTACTCTACCGCAAGTCCTTCGCCGGGGGTGCCGTTAGCGGGATAGTCGCACAAACTGAGGGGATATGAACCGTTTTGTCGGTCGACGAGCCCGCCGTTGTCGGTCAGTGTATAGGTGTCGCTGTAGTCAATCGTGTCGATCAGCGACGAACTGCCGACGGGGATCGCCTCGGCGTGGACCGGAACGGACCAACACATCCCCATCGCCAATAAAGCAAAGAAGCAAAAAACTCGTGTGCCATTCATAAGCGAAATCCTCCAACTAATAACGTCGATACTTCAAAGCCAACTGAAACAGAAGAGAGAAACAAACCGGCGGTTCGGTTGCCGCACATGACTTCTCTTACAAAGGCGGTAGCCGTCGGCACATTCCGTCTTTGTCTCTCGATCAACGCCGAATTCGCTGCCTCAAAAAAACAGAAAAAGTAAAAGGTAATCTTGATCCATAATAGCCAACTTGTATGATATCAGCTATGATTTTTTTGGTCTTTTTTATTGACTTTTTTCGAGATGAGCGAAGACCTGCCCACTCGGTTCATCAGCGGATCTTCGACGCTGTCACCGCGAGGCGCAGCAATAATCCAAGGTTTTACAACAAGGATGCCCGAGAGTCGAAAATCCCCGGATCCTAAGAAAATAAAGGAAGCCGTCTTCAGAGCAGACTTTCCAAGAGCAGGCGGAGTTTCCGCATCTCGGCGAGTTGGTCGGCCTCCGGCAGCGGGGCGATGTCCACGCTCAGTGCCCGGTCGTAGTGGACTTTGTTCAACTGCGTAACCAGTCGGCCGTATTCCACTTCGCCCTGGCCGATGCGGACCTGGAACTGGTTTTTACTCGTATCGCGGAGCCGGACGTGATAGGTGTATTTAATCAAGGGGTCGTAGCTGGCGCCGGCCATGGGACCGTACACGAAATGACTGGGATCGAGCGCGATCCCCAGGCCCTTGACGTTGTCGCAGAGGACCGCCGCCGTGTCGGGATCCTGGGCCATCCGGCCGGCCTCGGTCAACAGCCCGAGGCGGACGCCCTCCGCCGCCCCCAGGGCCACCATTTCCCGCAACCGCTCGATCTCGGCGTTGAAGGGGGTTCCCAATTCCGAGGCGCGGATTGTCATGGTGACCACCTTGGCCGCCTTGGCCAATTTGCAGCAGGCGGCAAACTGCTGATAATAGAGCGGCTCCGGGGCCTCGACGTCCACGCTGAAGGCCACCACCGTCAAACGGTGCGTTTGCCGGCAGAGCGCCAGGGCGTGTTCCGGATCGGCCAGGACCTCCGACGGTTTCAAATGCCCCCAGGTCTCGTGGATCATCAACTCGATGTAGCTGTATTCCAAATCGGCCAATTGCATTAAGGCCGCGTCGAACGACATGTCGGGAAAACAACGGCTCGTGGCGGCGACAAACACGCGAGATTCCTTGTGAAAAGGGTTCAGGATTTAGATTGTGGGGAATTCAATGTCGCATTCCGTCTAGCGGCCACCGCTACGGCGGCCTGGGATTTTTCACAACTCAGGGCCGCCGTGCCGGCGGCCGCTAAACATTATGACATTCCGAAGCTGATATTCAATGGCAGATAACGGCCCTGGCTCGGGCTGTATGTTCTCAGTCCCACGCTGGAACACCCCACTCCGCCGATCCGGGGATGGTGGGTGGCGGATATTCGAGTAGAATAAGGAATGTGCTGTAAAAAAACCGATTTTGGAGGTCTCTATGGATCCCGCTTTCCCCCCCGCCGGCAAGAACGAACCGCCCGTTCAAGCTATGCTGGCCCCGCTGGCCGCCCAAACGGCCGCAACCAAACCACGATCCGCCTGGCCGCGGTTCTTGCTGCTGCTTCTTTTCCTGGTCTTTTTAGGTTCATTGATCTTGAATTTGATGCTGATTTCGGCCGTGGGACTCACCCGGTTCGGCGGCCTCGAGTCGGATGCCCGAATCCGCGAGCAGTTCGTCTCGGGAGACCGCTCGGCGGCCGACACCGTGGCCGTGTTCTCCATCGAAGGGACGATCCTCAGCGGCGAAGGTTTCTTCCGCCGACAGCTCAATCATGCCCACAAAGAGTGGAAGGCCGGCCGGCTGAAGGCCCTGGTGCTGCGGGTCAACTCGCCCGGCGGCACGATCAACGGCAGCGACTATATGTATCACCATCTTAAGGAGTTCCGGCAGGAGACCAAGATCCCCATCGTCGTCAGCATGGGGGCCCTGGCCGCCAGCGGCGGCTACTACGTCTCGATGGCCGTCGGCGACAAGCCGGAGACGATCTTCGCCGAGCCGACCACCTGGACCGGCTCGATCGGTGTGATTATCCCGCACTACAACCTGGCCGGTACCATGGAAAAGCTCGGGATCCAGGAGGACAACATCACCAGCGGTCCCCTGAAAGACATGGGCAGCTTCTTCCGCCCCCTGAATCCGGAAGAAAAGAAGGTCTTCGAGGATCTTGTCGACGAGGGATTCCAACGCTTTAAGGAGGTCATCCGGGAAGGCCGGCCACGGTTCGAAAAAGATCCCGAGGCCCTCGACAAGATCGCCACCGGGCAGGTCTTCACCGCCGAGCAGGCCAAAGAAAACGGACTGGTCGATCAGATCGGCTACCTCGAAGAGGCCGTGGATCAAGCGACCGCCAAAGCCGGTCTGCGGAAAGAGGACGTCAAGGTCGTCCGCTACCGCCCCGAGCCGAGCCTGGCCGACGTCCTCTTCGGAAACGACGCCAAGGCCCCCATGAGCCCCGACCTGGCCCAGTTCCTCGAAGCCACCACCCCCCGGGCTTATTACCTCTGCACCTGGCTGCCCGGCCTAGGGGCAACGCCGATGAAATAGATAAAACTGCGGAAAACCGCGACCAGTGGTCGCAGCTATACAAAATGTTTTTTCTTGTTTCAATTTGATGCCCTTGAGACTGCTATGGAACGCTTCGAAAAGATCGCCGCGCTGGAAAACGACGTTGAAGCGTTATGCTTGAAAGAGGAGTTGGAAGAGCGAGGCATCCCCCACGGGATTCAGAGCAAATACGATTTGGCCTACGACGGACTGTTTCAGTTCACCTCCGGATGGGGACACGTCGAGGCCCCGGTCGAACGCCGGGAGGAAATCCTTGGAATCCTTGGTGATATCCGGCACCGCGTCGATCGGCAAAACAACCAGACCGATGAACAGAATAATATTTGATCAGGAATACTTATGTCTGGTGTCGATTTTCATCACGAACATGACGCAAAAAAATCTCAACGCAATTCTTCTCCTGCCTCAAAATTCCGTTGGTATAAATTCATTGTGCTGTTGACGCTTCTTTATGGTCCTTCAATCTATGTAGGATTGAATTGGGAATTTTCGGCTTTTCTGGGAGTACTCTTTATCTCGGTCGGATTATTGATGGCCTATAACGGCCTGCGATACACTCCGGCCGAAAGATTTCCCCGATTGAGCTTATATTTTTTTGCGTTAGGCAGCATTTTTATCGGGATGAGTGCTCTCTGCAAATTTTTTGAACTGTCTGTGTTTGAGATGATTTTTTGTATTTTAGGAATGATTCTCTCAGGAATCGGTATTCCATTCATGCTCCGCAAGCGTTTTCAATTTACCTTGCGGACGATGTTCATCGTGGTTACCGCGGTTGCCCTCCTTATCGGTATCATCAGTTCTTACCCGGTTCATATTGGAGACTTGCAGATTCCTTGCATCGCTGTCAGATCCAAGTCCGTCGATTTGACCCATACCATGCTCCATCTGGATTTTTCCACACGCTGGGGGCAAACCAGAATCCACGTGGAAGCGGAAAACGGTTTCGATAAGAAGGTGAAAGCGGAACTTTTTTGGTTGGAGTCGGACACCTTTCATCACATGATAATTGCTGACAAAGGCAACCGCTTGGTAACTGATTATTCCATCCCGAGCCAGCACCCGCTTGTTCTCGGTGTGATCGTCTATCATTCAAAAATCAATCACATTAGGGTGCGCATGATTCCTCGCCTCGTAATCAACGACGGATTGGATGAAACGCTCGATTCCGACGATCCATTGTTTAACGGCGGAATAGAAAAATGGGGGCCAAAATTCCTGAAAAAAATTCAAAAGCGGATCCCCTAACCGAAAAAGCCATACTGTCGAGGTTGATTCATTTAAAGGCAAAATTTCCCGAGTAAACTTTTTCTAAAAAAGGCTTATCTGTTCTTGGCTTTGGATTGCCTACTCGGATTTCCGAACCCGTTGCTTGGTCTAACGTTACGACAATGAAACGCTAACCGCACGCTCGTAATACCATGTAGGGGGTGGAATCTGCAAGTTCTTTTTACCTCTAGCCTTAGAGCTCAAAATTTTCCTCTCATTGACCGGTGGAAAGAAAACGATACATTTAGCCAATCAGACCTGTATATTGTATTTGTCATTTAGATAAGATACAATATATAGGGATTCCACCCCGAACATAACCCTCTAAAGAGGGATTTGCAAATCAGGGTAGTTTTTCGCCTTGGTTGTTTAAAAAATCTCTTAGAATGAGCAGGATGTTCAGTGTTTTAAAGAAGGAGCTTTACGATGGAAGGACTTACCGGCGACCACCGCGGCTCGGCGGTGATGGATGTCGGCCCGACGGCCAAGAATTCTTCCGCTGCGCCGCACGGCCTGCGGATTGATCCGATATTTTGCGCGCCCGAGATTACCGATCCGTTTTCGACCGTCGAGTGGGAAAAGCGGACGGCGCGGATCAAGGGCGAAGGGGGCGAGGTCTTCTTCGAGCAGCGTGACTGCGAGATCCCCAAGACCTGGAGCCAGTTGGCCACCAACGTCGTGGCCAGCAAGTACCTGTACGGCGAGGTGGGCACGCCGCAGCGGGAGACCGGCGTCCGGCAGCTCATCCACCGCGTCTGCCGCACGATCGCCGACTGGGGGACGCAGGACGGCTACTTCGCTTCGCCCGAGGACGGCCAGCGCTTTTATCGCGAACTGACCTGGCTCTGTCTCCACCAGCACGCTGCGTTCAATTCGCCGGTGTGGTTCAACGTGGGACTGTATCACCTCTACGGCGTGAAGGGGGCGATGTGCAACTGGTACTGGGACAACAAAAAGGGGGAAGCCCGACAGCCGGAAAATCCCTACGAGTATCCCCAGGGATCGGCCTGTTTCATCCAGAGTCTTTCGGACAACATGGAAGACATCATGGAGCTGGCCCGGAGCGAGGCGATGCTCTTCAAATTCGGCTCGGGCACGGGCACCGACGTCTCGACGTTGCGTTCCTGCCGCGAGAAGCTCTCCGGCGGGGGGAAGCCCTCCGGGCCGCTGTCGTTCATGCGGGTTTACGACCAGATTGCGGCGGTGGTCAAAAGCGGCGGCAAGACCCGCCGGGCCGCCAAGATGCAATCGATCAAGGACTGGCATCCCGACGTGATGGAGTTCATCGAGTGCAAGTGCCGCGAGGAGAAAAAAGTCCGCGTGCTGATCGAGCAGGGCTACGATCCCAACGAGGCCTACGATTCGGTCCTCTTCCAGAACGCCAATCTCTCGGTCCGCTTAAGCGACGACTTCATGCAGGCCGTCGAGGAGGACAAGCCCTGGGTCACGCACTGGGTGACGGACGAAAGCCAGGCCGGGCCGAGCTACCCGGCCCGCGAGATGCTCCGCCGGATGGCCGATTCGGCCTGGGCCTGCGGCGATCCCGGCGTCCAGTACGACACGACCATCAATCGCTGGCACACCTGCCCGAACTCGGGACGCATCAACGCCAGCAATCCCTGTAGCGAGTACATGTTCCTCGACGATTCGGCCTGCAACCTGGCCAGCATCAACCTGAAGAAGTTCCGGTTGGAGGACGGCGGGTTCGACGTGGACCGCTTCACGGCCGCCTGCCGGATCGTATTTATCGCTCAGGAGATCCTGGTCGACCACGCCAGTTATCCGACGAAGAAGATCGCCAAAAACAGCCACCTCTTCCGGCCCATCGGTCTGGGCTACGCGAACCTCGGCAGCCTGCTGATGTCGTGGGGGCATCCCTACGATTCGGACGAGGGCCGGGGGATCTGCGGCGCGCTGACGGCGATCCTCCAGGGGGCGGCCTGTCGAACCAGCGCCGAACTGGCCGCGGCCGTCGGACCGTTCGCCGAATTCGAAAAGAACCGCGAGCCGATGCTCCGCGTGATGGAAATGCACTTCGAGAAGGTCGAGCGGATCGAGCACTGCCCCGAGCCGCTGTGGGAAGCCGCCCGGGCGATCTGGGCGGAGGTCCTCGTCGAGGGCCGGCGGCACGGACTGCGCAACGCCCAAATGTCGGTCCTTGCCCCCACCGGGACGATCAGTTTCATGATGGACTGCGACACCACGGGCATCGAGCCGGACATCGCGTTGGTCAAGTACAAGCAACTTGCCGGCGGCGGCATGCTGAAGATGGTCAACCAGACCGTCCCCCTGACCCTGCGGACCCTTGGTTACGACGACGCCCAGGCCGCCCGGATCGTCGAGTTCATCGACCGGCACGACACCATCGAGGGCGCCCCGGACCTGAAACCGGAGCACCTGCCCGTATTCGACTGCGCGTTTCCGCCGCGGAACGGCAAGCGGTCGATCCCCTGGCGGGGTCACGTGCGGATGATGGCCGCCGCCCAGCCGTTCATCTCGGGGGCCATCTCGAAGACCGTCAACATGCCCCGGGAGACCACGGCCGAGGAGGTCGCCAGCGCCTATATGGAGGGCTGGCGGCTGGGGCTGAAGGCTTTGGCCATCTATCGCGACGGCTCGAAGGAGGTCCAGCCGCTGATGACGAAGTCGAAGGGGGGAAAAGCGGCCGAGAAGACGCCCGTCGGGGCGCCCCGCCGCGAACGGCTGCCCGACACCCGGCCGTCGATCACCCACAAGTTCAGCGTCTCGGGCCACGAAGGCTACATCACCGTCGGCCTGTATCCTGACGGCCGCCCCGGCGAATTGTTCATCACCATGGCCAAGGAGGGGAGCACCATCGGCGGCCTGATGGACAGCTTCGGCACCGCCGTCTCGATGAGCCTGCAATACGGCGTGCCGCTGGAGGTGTACGTCAAGAAGTTCTCGCACAGCCGCTTCGAGCCGATGGGCTTCACGAAGAATCCCGAAATCCGCATCGCCAAGAGCATCGTGGACTACATTTTCCGGTGGATGGGAATCCAATTCATCCCGGGCTATCGCGAGGCACTGAAGGGGATGAGCGAGGCCGCGGGCGAAGCCCCCGCCGCCACCGCCTCGGAAGGACCTAGTGACGCCGAAGGGGAGTCGCCGCCCGCCGCCACGACGGCCGGCGGGCCGGGCAAGGATCAAGGACACGCCAAAAACAACGGATCCACCGCTTCGCCCACGGCCCACGGCGCCGTGACGGCGACGCCGGCCGGGGGCAACGGCCGCCACGCGGAACCCGGACTGGAAAAGGCTGCCGGAAAATCGGCCGGCATCAAGGCCGCCGCCGCCGTTTTGGAACGCGCAGGACTCCGGCTGGCCGAGCCGGCAAGCCACTCCTCCCGTAGCGAGCAGTTCGCCTCCTTCCAGACCGACGCCCCCCCGTGTGACCAGTGCGGCGCCATCACCGTCCGCAACGGCAACTGCTACCTCTGCTACAACTGCGGCAACAGCATCGGCTGCTCGTAATAGGGAGAACGGCCGGCAAATACGCTTTCCGAATTGCCTGCTATGCCCTGGCGCAAGAAAACCCCCGTCCCGCGGCCTCCCCTTGCACCGCCGGGCGCCGTCTTCAGTTTCCGATCTTGTTTTTGGGCGTTGGCCGGAGCGGCCGTCATCGGGACGATTACTTTTATCAGCTATCTCCCTTCCCTGCACGGCGGATTTATTCTGGACGACGAGGGACTCTTACCGCCAGGCACTCTCTTGCCGTCCAAAATTCGCCCCGGCCCATAACAAGTTAGGCCTGGCCTATCAAGCCCAAGGCCAATATCAAGAGGCGATCCGCCAGTATCAGCATGCGATCCGGCTGAGTCCCGATTACCTCGACGCCTATAAGAACCTGACCTTCACCTACGCCCAACTCCACTACCCCGCCGACGCCGTGGCCACGGCCCAAAAGGCCCTGGACATTGCCCGACGCCGCGGAAAACACAATCTCGCCGACCAGATCGAATCCTGGCTTAAAACCCATCAGGCCCCACACCCCTCCTCTCCGAGCGTCGATCCCACAAAAGTCCCGAAGGGACGATAGTCACTCGCCAGAGGAATCTTCCCCGGAGTCCCGTAGGGACGGCAGTCAATAGCCGGGCGGCATCAGCCCCTGGGCGAAAAGATCAAGTCCCCATTTCAAATCCAAGATTACAGATCCCAAGATTCTAATATGATTCTGTGTATCATAATCTGTCATTTTTTCACTGACACTTCTTTCACCCCTACCCACTTTCTTCAGCAAGTTCTCTGCTTCTTTGCCCGTGGGTGTATTGGAATACTCTTTGGACAAGATCTTCGAGCCGACTTCTTGCTGTATCCCAAGACTTGTTTTGGATGTATATCTTGGCCACCGCAATCGGCAGGGGGAGGCGATTCTCCAAAAGAGGTCTTGTTTTGGTCAACCAACCTCGTCAACGGGCAATTCTCCAAGGATAGGACTCCTCAGAAGAAGGGGTGGCTGGCGAGCCTATTGTCCTTACTGATCCAAAGGGCCACGAGCCGAATTGCCAAACAGCGATACTGATCCTATGTATACTATAACAAGTGAATGGCCCAATTTCAAGACCGTTTTTTCGATGAGGGGAATTTTCGTGTTGTGGAGAAGGCAACAGGAAATGTCAAAAGGACCTATGTTCCTGTTGCGGAAAGTGGGGTGGGATAGTCAATAGCCAAGCGGCGTTAGCCCCTGGGTGGAGAGATCAATCCCCCACAATCCGCGAAGCGGCGGCAGTTGCTTTCTTGACTCCTTCATCAACTACCAAACTTAAACCATAAAAGGATATTTCTCGCAAAGGCGCAAAGTCGCAAAGTTAATGAACTTGTGTTGTTTTTTCCGTAACGGTCAAATTCTACAGGGAGATCGCTGTGCCATTTTCGCTCTTCGCGACTTTGCGCCTTTGCGAGAAATTACTTTATATCTTTTACAGCTTGAGAACCAAATCTCCGTGGGGAAAAGTCGATCGTTCCGGAAGAAAAGAAGGTTGGAAAAAAGCAAACCACGGAATACACGAATGTCACGAAAACCTGCTCGTTCTTTCGTCTATTTCACGTATTTCGTGGTCACTTGAAGCTTGGATTGCAGGAGCAGACGGCTGTGTTCCCCGCCGGTGTCTCTCATTTCTCTGCGCTGTTTGCGTTCTCTGCGGTTACTTCCTCTTACTGACTGCTGACGCTCTGACCCCATTGGGACCCCCTTGGTGCTATTCTTCAACTGTGTAATGCAATCCGAGGGATTGCTTGCCGGAGGTCAAAGACCTTCGGAATGGAGCGCCAAGCCGGCAACAATATATGGCATCCCCGGATTTGACGCCAATCTCGGCACAATGGTAAGCTGAATAGTACAACGAGCCTGGATCGGTTCCAGGCTAACCGCGAATGGGAAAGATCGGATTAATCGTATCCACGGCAAGGATTGAGGTTTGAACATGAGTACAAACATGCACCGTCGACATTTCCTCGGAACCAGCGCGGCAGCCGCGGCGGCAGGAACCATTTTTTCCAGCGTTTCCTGCACGGCGGCAAGTCAAGAGTCGGCTCAAGACAACGCGCGGATCACGCCTGCGATCCTGAAGACCTACACCAACACGGACCACCGACAACGCCTGGAAAACATCCGCATCTGCCACGAGAACATCCGGGGATGCATGCGGAAGCACCTCATCACCGATTACCTTCCCGGTCAAAGCTATTACAATCTGGGTGAATTCCCCTGCGCCACCAAACCACGCGGTAATCCGGATGAGTTGGACGAACAAGAACTCGACCGACTTCAGCAGCACGGCATCGAAGTGATTCAGGTTCATGAAGAATGGAACAATTGGCTGAGGCTGCCCGGCGGGGACAAAATGACTCCTCTGAATCCCAATGGCTT
>JAFGPV010000114.1 GCA_016936015.1 Pirellulales bacterium | reverse complement strand
CCAGGGGTTACGGTTTCCTTGTGGAAAAAGAAACATAACCACTGGAGTCCCTTGCGCTTAGATCAATTTAATTTCAGGACACCCTCACATAGCTTCATGTGAAATGACGAATGTCAAATGACAAATGCTAAAAATCTGAAATTTGACATTTGTCATTTAGCATTTGTCATTTGTCATTATCTTCTTCCTCCCACCCTTCCACCAACAACTCGGCAATGTGCATCGTCCGGACCTTCCGGCCCTCGGGTTTGCGGCGGAGGATGCCGCCGACGTGCATCAGGCAACTGATGTCGATGGAGACGACCGCGTCGGCGCCGGTGCGGAGGATGTTTTGGACCTTGGTTTCGCCCATGGCCAGCGAGGCGCCGGGCATCTTCACGCTGAAGGTGCCGCCGAAACCGCAGCATTCCTCGATGTTCGGCAGCTCGACGTACTCCAGCCCGCGGACGTTGCGGACAAGCGCGAGCGGCTGTTCGAAAATCCCCAGCTCGCGGCGGCCGTGGCAGCCGCTGTGCATCGTCACTTTGTGCGGAAAGCTCGCCCCGGTGTCGGTCACGCCGAGGTGATCGACGAGAAACTCGGTCAGCTCGATGACCCGGCGGCCGACGTCGACGATTTCCGGCCGGGGATCGACGTGCTCGAAGAAGACCCGGCACATTGCCGTACACGAGCCGGAGGGGCAGACGATCCATTGCTGATCGGCGAAGGTTTTGCAAAACTGCCGGATCACGGTCCGGGCCTCTTCCCAATAGCCCGAGTTGAACGCCGGCTGCCCACAGCAGGTCTGCCCGTCGGGAAAGACCAGCGGCACGCCGTAGCGGCGCAGCAGCCGGACGACCGCCCGGCCGATGGACGGAAAAAACTGGTCGATGTAGCAGGGCATAAACAGCGCTACCGGCTGGCCGGGCTGATAAGGAACAATCTCCCGCGAGGCGGCATTATTCGGCGCGTTGTGGTTCATTGCCGGATTTCTCCCCCGATTTTTATACCTATTTACTAATGTCCTGACCAGGGGTCTAAAGGAGCCTAAGACGTTTAGCGGCCGCCGGTACGGCGGCTCTGATCTGCGAGAAACGCCGAGGCCGCCGTACCGGCGGCCGCTAAACGCAGCACATCATTGCTTTTCCGAGACTCCACAAACGTCTATTTCTTTCCAAAAAAACCGGGTAGAATGAACGGAGTATTCATCGTTTTTAAGGATCCCTCCATGTACGCCTTGATGCTTTTTTTAACGGGTGCCGCCGTTTTCGCCGAGCCGGCCGCGCCGCCGGCGGAAGAGTTGAAAACCGAGGTCCGCCGGCTGATCCGGCAACTCGACGCCGACCAACTGGCTGAGCGCGAGGCGGCCGAACGGGCTTTGATCGAGAAAGGCCCCGCGATCTACGACCTGCTGCCCGAGTCCGACCAGGATCTCTCGGCCGAGGTCCAACAGCGCCTGGCCCGGGTGCGGTTGAAGCTTCAACAGGCAGTGGTGGCCTCCGCGGCGCAGCCTTCGCGGATCACGCTGGCGGCGACGAAGATGCCTCTTTCTAAAGTTTTCGAGGCGATCGAAAAGCAGTCGGGCAATCAGCTCGGCGATTTCCGGGGGCGGCTGCAACAGGCCGGCAGCGATCCACCGCTGACGCTGACGTTCGAGAAGACCCCCTTTTGGAAAGCCTTGGACCAGGTGCTCGACGCCGCGCAGATGACGGTCTACGCCTACGGCAACGGGTCGGGCTTGAACATCGTGCCGCGGAGCCCGGCGCAGCGGCCGCGGCAGGATTTCGCCAGTTACGACGGACCTTTCCGCTTTGCCGTCACGAAGATCCTTGCCGCCCGGAATTTCCAGACCCGCCAGGGGGCGGCGCTGTTCGTGAACCTCGAGGCCGCCTGGGAACCCCGGCTGAAACCGATCGTGCTCGTCCAAAAACTGGCCGACGTCGTCGCGGAGGACGAGCGCGGAGAGAAACTGAAACTGCTCCAGGCCAAGGCCGAGCAGGAAATCTCCCTGGAGGGCGAATCGGCGGCGGCGGAGTTGACCCTCCCCTTCGCCCTGCCGCCGCGCAGCGTGCAGCGGATCGCCCGGCTGAGCGGACGCGTCACCGCGCTGGTCCCCGGCCGCGTCGAAACCTTCCGCTTTGCCGACCTCTTGAAGGCCAAAAACCAACGGCAGCGCGGCGCCGGCGTGACCGCGATCCTGGAAGAGGTTCGGGAGAACAACCAGGTCTGGGAGGTGCGGTTCCGCGTCAAGTTCGACCGGCCCGGCGACGCCCTGGCCTCGCACCGCGGCTGGATCTTCCGCAACGAGGCCTTCCTCGAAACGCCCGACGGCAAGCCGATACCCTACGATTCGACGGAAACCACCTTTCAGACCGACGACGAAGTGGGCATGACGTACATCTTCGTCTTGGAAGAACCCCCCGAAAAACTGAAATTCGTCTACAAAACCCCCGGGGCGATCCTCGGCGAGACGTTCGAGTACGAGTTCAAGGACATCCCCTTGCCGTGACCCCCCCAAGCCGCTTGCGGCTTCGCAGGGAAAATGACGAATGACGAAATCCGAATGACGAAAGAATGACCGAAGGACGAAGGACGAATGACCGATTTCCAAACTCCAATCCCCAATCCCTAATCCCTTTCTCATGCCCTACCAAGTGACGTTGATTCGCGGCGACGGGACCGGGCCGGAACTGGCCGAGGCCGCTCGGCAGTGCGTGGACGCCACCGGCGTGTCGATCGACTGGGACGTCCAGGAGGCCGGCGCCGACGCCCTGAAAGACTGCGGCACGCCCCTGCCGCCGGCTACGCTGGCCAGTATCCGCCGGACGGGCTGCGCACTGAAGGCCCCCATCACCACGCCCGTGGGAACCGGCTTCCGCAGCGTCAACGTCCACCTCCGCCAGGAGTTCGACCTGTTCGCCTGCGTCCGCCCCTGCAAATGCTATCCCGGCGTGCGGAGCCGATACGCCGATCCGCCCGTCGATCTGGTCATCGTCCGCGAGAACACCGAGGACCTGTACGCGGGCGTCGAGTTCGAGTCGGGCAAGCCCGAAACCGCCGCCCTGATCGAAGCCGTCAACCGGGCCTCGACCGACAAGCGGATCAAGACCGGGCCCGACGAGACGGGCCTGTCGATCAAGCCGATCAGCGTCTCCGGCAGCCGGCGGATCGTCCGCTACGCCTTCCAGTACGCCCGGGAAAACGGCCGCCGGAAAGTGACCGCCGTCCACAAGGCGAACATCATGAAATACACCGACGGCCTGTTCCTGGCCGTCGCCCGGCGGGTGGCCGAGGATTTTCCCGACGTCGCGTTCGAGGACCGGATCGTCGACAACATGTGCATGCAATTGGTCCAGAAGCCGGAACTGTACGACGTATTGGTGCTGCCGAACCTCTACGGCGACATCATCAGCGACGTGGCGGCCGGCCTGGTCGGCGGGCTGGGCGTTGCCCCCGGGGCCAACGTCGGCGAGCACTGCGCCGTCTTCGAGGCCACCCACGGCAGCGCCCCGAAATACGCCGGCCAGAACAAGGTCAATCCCACGGCCCTGATCCTCTCCGCCGTGCTGATGCTCCGCCACCTCAAGGAACACGAGGCCGCCGACCGCCTGGAAAAGGCCGTCGCCGCGGTAATCGCCGAAGGGAAGGACGTGACCTACGACCTGAAGCCCGACCGCGACGACCCCACGGCCGTCGGCACCCGCGAAATGGCCGCCGCCATCTGCCGCCGGCTGGACAAATGAAATGATCTCCCTATATTATAGAGAGTGTTTTTCTTTTCGGGAGAAAAGAAGGAGAAGACGGTCATGAATACCGGCAACGAACATATCTTGATCGATCCCCAAATATGTCACGGTCAGGCATGCGTCAAAGGCACGCGGATTCCCGTCCATCAAATTCTCTCCATGATGGCCCACGGAGATAGCGTGGAGGATTTGATCAAAGAGTATCCCTCGCTTTCCCGGGAAAAGATCTTGGCTTGTCTCGATTACGCATCGGTGCTCGCGCAAGAAGAGTTCGATCCGTTCTTGAACCTTGCCGATTAATCATGAAAATTCTCGTGGATGAAAACATCCCGCGGATGACCGTGACTGCGTTGATTGAACAGGGGCATGATGTTCTCGATTTTCGCGGTTCAGCACAAGAAGGTTCTTCGGATGCCGATTTATGGAATATCGCTTTGCAGGAAGAACGCTTGTTGATAACCACCGATAAAGGTTTTTCCGCTCATCGACGGGAACGCCACGCAGGCGTCTTGATTGTGCGGCTAAGACAACCAAATCGAACACGGATTCACGACCGTGTCCTCTTGGCCATGGGGCGTTTTCAAGAATCTCAATGGCGAGGTCTTACCGTGATTGTGCGCGACCAAGCCGTAAGTTATTGGCGATTTACTGGAGCCGAGTCCTAAGTCAAAAACCTGAAACCCGATTTTCAATTTTTTTTGGGAGCAACAAGACAAATGGCCAATGAACAGTATGCGTTTATCGAAAGAGCGAAAGTCCCACCGAGAGCTCAATGGCAAAATACTGTGAACGAGACGGGCTTCGACTTGCAGATGGATGAGGGATTGCAAGTTTTCGAACACTCAGGTTTTCTCCCCTGCAAGCTTTTGGGGTCAGATTCCGGTGTGGAAACGTATTATGTTGCTGCGAATGAAATTATTTCGGAGCCAGATCAACTGAACCAGATAGCGGGAGGACGCGATTTTTGTATCGCTTTCCGATGGGGTGGAAGTTATCAGGAAGCTGCTTGTGCCATGATCCTGTCTTACGCTCTCGCGACATCATACGGAGCAGTAATCTCTTACAAAGGTGATACGCCCTATGCATCTCTCGAAGCCCTGCAGAATGATACAGAAGAAATTATTAAAGAAGCGTTAAAGATAAAAACATAACCAGAACGCGAGGGAACAAAAAAGAAAAAGATATACGAAAATATTAGTAGACAACAATTAAAAATAAAGCAGCGACAACCGGCCACTTTGGGATGCTTTTTGTAGAAGGCGACTCCTGCCGCCGGTTGCATTCCCTTCGGCGGCAGGAGCCTCCTCTACCAACAAAAAGGCCCGATCCCCCGTGTGCTGCAAGGGATCGGGCCGTCATGCCGTGAAAAAAGGTCTACATCCCGGAGGGGGATACTGTCAGGGGGGGTTAAGTGACCTAAGATTCATGACATGTTTCCATAGGAGGCAAGCAATATGAACCAACTTCTCGGGAGCGAATTTTTGGGAGGTTAGAACTTTTTTCGCTCCACATCCCCTTCTACGCAGCCGGCAGGTTGTTGGTTTGATAAAAAGTCGAAGTCGGCTCTTTCCGGCGTTTTGCCCTTGCCCCCCGGAGTAATTGATCCCGTCCTCGTAACGGAATCGGCGGCCTGCCCGATGCGTCCCCTTCGGAAAAGAATTCGATGTAACCTATTGCATCATTGCACTTTAGTAGTGTTGATTCTTTCTCAAGCTGAGGTGAGGAATCCCCGAGTTATTGCCACCTATATAGGGGGGTCTCTTGTCAAATATTTCATTGTATGGAATTGATATCATTCTGTCTGGAGATGACTTTCTAATATAAATGGATATTCCTTGGTTCGTACACGGTGATTATTCTCCAAGAGGAAAGGATTGATTGTATGTTGCATCGAAGGCCGTGGTTTGAGGGGATGCTTCTTGTGACCGGTATCATCCTGGGGGGCGTTTTCCCGGCGCCGGCGGCGGACTCGCCAAAGCCCGAGACCCCGGCCCAACGCGACGCTCGGTTAGCCTGGTGGCGCGACGCCCGCTTTGGCATGTTCATCCACTGGGGACCCGTCAGCCTCAAGGAGACCGAGATCAGTTGGTCACGGGCGAATTCCAATCCCAAGTGCCCCAACGGGGGCCCGATCTCCGTCGAGGAGTACGACAACCTCTACAAAAAATTCAATCCCGTGAAATTCGACGCCCGCCAATGGGTGGCCCTGGCCAAGGCCGCCGGCATGAAATACATGGTGCTGACGGCCAAACATTGCGACGGCTTCCTCCTCTGGGACTCGAAGGTCTCCGACTACAACATCATGCACACGCCGTTTGGGCGCGACGTCTGCGCCGAACTGGCCCAGGCGGCCCACGAAGCGGGAATGCGGATCGGCTGGTACTATTCCCCGATGGACTGGCGTGATCCCGACTGCCGCCAGGAACACAACGACCGTTTCGTGAAAAAAATGCGGGCGGAGATCCGCGAGCTGTTGAGCAACTACGGCAAGATCGACTTGCTCTGGTTCGACACCGACGGCTGTCCCGCCCCCTGGGATCAAGAGCCGACCTATGCCATGATCAAGCAGCTCCAGCCGGAGATCGTCATCAACAACCGGCTGGACTTGGACGATCCGGGCGATCCGCACTGTGCCACTCCCGAGAGCATCGGTCCCCACGCCGATTACTACACGCCGGAACAATTCATCGGCGGTTACGACGACCGGCATCCCTGGGAATCGTGCATGACCGTCTCGGCTCACAACCAATGGTCCTGGGGCGGAACGAAGGACGGCGTGAAACCTTTTAAGACCTGTCTGGAGATGCTCATCGGCGCCGCCGGCGGCGACGGCAACGTGCTGTTGAACGTCGGTCCTACGCCCGAAGGAGAAATCGCGCCCGAGCAGGCGAACCTCATCAAGAAAATGGGGGAGTGGCTTACGGTGAACGGCGAGAGCATCTACGGCACCCGCGGCGGGCCTTTCAAACCGGGCCAGTACGGCGTCTCGACCCGCAAGGGAAACACCATCTACGTCCACGTCCGCGATTGGGCCGAAGATCCCGTCCATTTGCCGGCCATCCCGGCCAAGGTCGTCGGCAGCCGGGTGCTCGGCGGCGGCAAGGCCGAGGTCCACCAGACCGACTCCGGCCTGGAAATCTCCGTCCCCGAGGGCGACCGCCAGCCGATCGACACCGTCGTTGCCTTGGAATTTGAACGCGACATCAGCCGGCTGCCCGCAGTGGACGTCCCCCCGCCCGTGCCGCTCTCCCAGAAGGCTAAAGTCCGGGCATCGAACGTCTATCAAAACGAGGCCGAGTTCGTCCCGGAAAAGGCCCTCGACGGCAACCCGCAGTCCCGTTGGGCCACCGACGCCGGCGTCCGCCAGGCGTGGCTGGAGATCGACTTGGGTGAGGCGAAAACATTCCGTCGCGTGCGGATGGCCGAAGCCTTTCCCCACCGCATCCAAAAATTCGAGCTCCAGCGATGGGACGGCTCGGATTGGAAGACGTTCTACACGGGCACGACGGTCGGCGAGTCCTGGTTAAAAACCTTCCCCCCCGTCACCGCCCAGCGGGTCCGCCTGAACGTCCTCGAATCCACTGACGGCCCCACCCTCTGGGAGTTCCAAGTCTTCAAGTAATCCGGTTCTGTATGGCAGGTCCCGTTGGGCGTGGTCGGCCACAACCGGTATAATTGAAGTCTTCCCAAGTAAGGTTCATACAAAAGGAGTTACGACGTGTCGCACTATGCACCTTTTTTGAGATTATTGATTGTTTTCGGCCTGTTGCCGCTTGCGCCCGCCTTCCAGGCCACGGCGGCGGAGACGCTGTTGCCCGAACCCCCCCAAGAGCGCAACGCCCGGATGGCCTGGTGGCGCGACGCCCGGTTCGGCATGTTCATCCACTGGGGACTCTACGCCGTTCCCGCCGGCCAATGGAACGGGAAATTCATTCCCCCCGGCAACGGCGAGTGGATCATGAACACCGCCAATATTCCCGCCAAGGAGTACGAACTGCTGACCAAGAAGTTCAACCCCGTCAAGTATGATCCGGCGGCCTGGGTCTGCCTGGCCAAGGCAGCGGGCGCCAAGTACCTCGTCATCACCTCGAAACACCACGACGGCTTCAGTCTCTTCGACACCAAGGCCGGCGACTACAACGTCGTCCAGGCCACGCCCTACGGGAAAGATATTCTCAAGCCGCTGGCCGACGAGTGCCGCAAGCAGGGCCTCAAGTTCTGCACTTACTACTCGATCATGGACTGGCACCATCCCGCCCAGTTCCGCCCCAACGACAAGACCTATAATCCCACCGAGATTCATCCCGAGCGGAAGGCCGAATACGTCGCTTTCATGAAACAGCAGCTTAAGGAACTGCTGGACAACACCGACACGGAGGTCCTCTGGTTCGACGGCGAATGGCCCAAATGGTGGACCGAGGAGGACGCGGTCGGCATCTATAACTATCTGCGGAAACTGAAGCCCTCGTTGATCATCAACAACCGCCTCGGCAAGGCCCGGGACGGCGTCCGCATGGAAGAACATGCCAAGACCGACCGGCAGTACACGGGCGACTTCGGCACTCCCGAGCAGGGGATCCCCGCCACCGGCCTGCCCGGCGTCGATTGGGAATCCTGCATGACCATGAACGACAGTTGGGGCTTCCGCAAAGACGATCATCATTGGAAATCCGTCGCCACGCTGGTGCGGCAATTGATCGATTGCGCCTCGAAGGGGGGCAATTACCTGTTGAACGTCGGCCCGACCGCCGCCGGCGAAATCCCCAAAGAATCCGCCGAGCGTCTGGAAGGCGTCGGCAAGTGGATGAGAGTCAACGGCGAAGCGATCTACGGCACAACGGCCAGCCCCTTCAAGAAACTCCCCTGGGGCCGCTGCACCCAAAAGCCGGGCAAACTCTACCTCCACGTCTTCGATTGGCCCCCAAACGGCGAGCTGCATGTCCCCGGCCTGAAAAACAGGATTGAAAATGCCTATTTGCAGGTCTGTCCCCAGAAAAGGCCGCTTACGACTTCGCCGTCCAAAGACGGCGTCGTCGTCAAAGTGCCCTCCCAACCCCCCGATAAAATCGCCTCCGTCGTGGTCCTCGAAATCCAAGGCCCCGCCAACGTAGCTCCGTAACCACCGTCGTCGGTCGGATTTGGTGAAAGACGACTTTTCCGCCCCTATTTGTAATTGACTTGTTTTCCTCAGATCGCTAAACTCCCGCCCGCCCATTTTCTGTGGTTTCCCCGTAAGCAAGGACGCCGTCATGGGGGTTGCGGTTCGAGAAAAAAAGTCGCAACGTCTTTCCGCGGATCAGGTTATGTTTCTGCCGCCGCGGATGAGGGTGATGCACATCACCACCCGGGAGCGGTTCGGCGGCTGGTTGGCCGAGGCCCTGACTGAAGTGGGCGGCATGGACGTGGAAATCGACGAGGCGGTCGGCTCGGCGGCCGGCTTGGCCGGCCTGCGCGAGGAAAACTACGACGTCGTCCTCGTCAGCCATCTGCCCGGCGAACTGGACGCCCTGGAACTGATCGCCGGCTATCGGACCGGGGGCACCCAGTTGCCGATGCTCGTCCTGGGCACGGAAAGCGACCAGGAGATGGTCGCCCCCTGTTTCGAGGCCGGGGCCGACGGGTATCTCTGCGTCCATACGGCCACCACGCGGAACCTGCTCTGGGCCGTCGCCCGGGGCGTCGAACGCCACCGGCTGCTGCAAGAGAATCACCGCCTGCTCTCGGCCGAGCAATCGCGGCTGCGGCGCGAACACGACGAGGCCGACCGGTTGCTAACGCACCAGCGGGCGCTGGTCGGCGGCCTGGAACTCCTCCGCCACGCCGCACAAGAAAACGGCTCCTTTTTCCCCGGCTCGGCCAGTACGGCGTCCGAAGAGATGACCGATGGGGACAGTCCCATTTTTTCTGCTAACAAATCGGAAGAGTCCCCGGCGTGGCTGCCCGGCGAACTGCTCTGCCACTACCGCGAACTGCTGCGGACCTACGTGATCATGGGCTCGGGCAATTTGAGCGACGACTTGCACCGCCTGGCGGAACTGCTGATCAGCGCCGGACTGAGCGCCCGGCGGACGCTGCAACTCCATCTCCAGACGTTGGAGGAACTCGTCCGCGGCCTGGGCGCCCGCAGCACGCGGCACGTGATGACCCGGGCTGACCTGCTGATTCTTGAAGTCGTGGTCCATTTGGCCGAGGGCTACCGGCAACGCTACGAAGAGCGGATCCATCCCCCGCAGCAGTTGCGCCTGCCGGGACTTTAAAAAGATGAGGGATGAAGGATGAGGGATGAGGTGCTAGCAATTATTCAAAAAAAGAATTGTCCATTTGTCATTCGGTCATTCGGCATTCTTTCGTCATTCGGATTTTGTCATTCGTCCTTTGCGAAGCCGCAAGCGGCTTCTGATCACCCCTCCCTCCCATGACCGATTCTCAGACCACGCTGGCCGAGCTTCGCCGGCTGATCGACGCCTTCGTCGAGCGCCGCGACTGGCGCCAGTTCCATACGCCGAAGAATTTGGCGATGTCGCTGGCCATCGAGGCGGCGGAATTGATGGAGCCGTTCCAGTGGCTCACGCCCGAGGAGTCCCGCAACGTGGCGGGGCAGCCGGAACTGATGGAACACGTCGCCGAGGAGCTGGCCGACGTGCTCTGCTACGCCCTGTCGCTGGCCAACGTGCTTCAGATCGATCTCGCCGCGGCGGTGCGGGACAAGGTCGCGAAAAACGAACGGAAGTACCCCGCCGAGGATTTCCGCGGCCGGGCAAAATGAGCACTTGGCCGGGGGGCGTCAGTCATTCTGAGCGATGCGAAGAATCTCCTGTTTTTTCAGGGAAATACGAGATTCTTCGCTCCGCTCAGAATGACGGATTCCGCCGGGAACAGTTCCTTTGTCCCCCCTCGGGGCCTACTTCCCTCTTTCCGGAATATTCCGTATGATTACAGGCGATGAGGGGCGGCCCCGCTATTTGGAGGAAGATCGTGATGTTGGGTAACCTGCTTTTATTTGCCGAGGTAAATATCGTTTACGTGGCGGCCATCATCGGCGCGGTGCTGATCTTCGGCGGCATCTTTGCGCTGGTGATGATGAAGTACGGCGGGCTCTGGCTCCAGACCTACATGTCCCGGGCCAACGTAAGCCTCTTCAGCCTGATCGCCATGAGCTTCCGCCGCGTCAACGCCCGGATTATCACCCAGGGCAAGATCATGGCCATGCAGGCGGGCATCGGCACGGAAAAGGACACGGGCATCACCACCCGGCGGCTGGAAGCCCATTATCTGGCCGGCGGCAACGTGCTGGCGGTCATCCGCTCGCTGATCGCCACCCACCGGGCCGACATCGACCTGGACTTCGACCGCGCGGCGGCCATCGACTTAAGCGGCCGCGACGTGCTCGACGCCGTGCAGACCAGCGTCTATCCGAAGGTGATCGACTGCCCCGATCCGAAACGCGGTGGCCGCGGGACCTTAAGTGCCATCGCCAAAAACGGCGTCGAACTGAAGGTCCGCGCTCGCGTGACCGTGCGGACGAACATCGAGCAACTCATCGGCGGGGCCACCGAAGAGACGATCATCGCCCGCGTCGGCGAGGGGATCATCACCGCTATCGGCTCGTCGAACAGCCACCTGGAAGTGATGGAGAACCCGGACCGGATCTCGAAGGCGGTGTTGGCGCGAGGTCTGGACGCCCAGACGGCGTTCGAGATCGTCTCGATCGACATCGCCGACATCGACGTGGGCGAGAACATCGGCGCCCGGCTGCAAGCCGACCAGGCCGAGGCCGACACCCGGGTGGCCCGGGCCAAGGCCGAACAACGCCGCGCGATGGCCATGGCCCGCGAACAGGAAATGAAGGCCGCCGTGGCCAAGAACCGCGCCGGCGTCGTCCTGGCCGAGGCCGAAGTCCCCCTGGCGATGGCCACCGCCTTCAAAGAAGGCAACCTCTACGGCAAAGCGAAGGGCAACGGGAAAAAGGGCTGATCCCCACAAATTCCGAAGCCGCTTGCGACTTCGCACGTAGGACAGGTTGGCAACCTGTCCTACAGAAAGACAAACAAAAAACCACGCTCCTCTTCGAGTGGATTCCCACGGGTGGGGTTGTTCCCATGCGTCGCCGTTTTCAATTCTCCCTGATTTTGATTGATTTGTCATTGTGATTATGGTATTATGTATATATAATTATGGCGGCATAACCCATGCACCGGACCACCATCATGCTCCCCGACGATTTGAAAGACCAGGCCCTGCGCTACGCGCACGAGTCGGGCTTGTCGTTAGGGGAGGTGATCCGGAAATCGCTGGCCGAGTGGTTGCCCAAAAAGCGGAAAGGATCCCAAAGGAATCCCCTGATCGATGACGTTCCTCTTTACGATGGCCCCGTTCCTCCCGATTACTCCGTGAATCACGACCGTTATCTCTACGGAGATCAAAGTGAATTTTCTTGACACGGGTCCGCTCCTGGCAAGACGGCTTTCTCGCGATCCTTATCACGCTCGGGCCATGGCCGGGTGGAATCGTTGGGCGGAATCACAAGAACCCCTTGTCACCACCAACTTGGTGCTGGGAGAGTTGATTACCTTGATGAATCAACGGGCGGGGGTTCATGCCGCAATCCGTTATTGGTGCGATCTCTTGGAATCGCCGCGTTTGGAAATCATTCGCCCCGAACCGGCGGACGAAACGCTTGCCATGCAATTCATGGAAAGGCTTGCCGATCCTGCAATCACCTCCACGGATTACGTCTCCTTTGCCGTCATGCAGCGGCGCCGCATCCGCCGGGCATTCACCTTCGACGGACACTTCCGTACGGCGGGATTTGAGATTTGGCAGTAGACGGCAGGCGGTGGGGACGAGCCGTCTGCGGTCCCGCACGTAGGACCGGTTGCCAACCTGTCCTACAGAAAGGTTGCCAACCTCTACGGCAAAGCGAAGGGCAACGGCAAAAAGGCATACCCCCCCTCCTGATCTCCCGCAATCATCGAGTCGAAGACGTTTCCGGCCATGATGGCCGTTAAATTGGGGGGGGAATCTGTTCCATCCTGCTTCAGGTAGCGTATATCCTCTTTCCCTGGTTGGGTTATTGTGCTAGGCTGGGGATCAAGTGGTGAGAATTGATGTGAGCCCCGACATTGATACCGTGCTCTCGTTCTGGTCACCTGGCGATTCGCGTAGCGGCGTCTGGAATCAAGACGTCGATCTCCAATTGCGGTTGATTTTCTCCCTCTATCGTTTGGCCGTGATTTCCCTTAACGAGAAGGGGCTCAGGGTGAAGAAACGGCGGCCAAGGATGTTTTTTAACTTTTTTAAGGAGTCGTGTCATGCCGCAAGGAACGATTAAGAAAGTGCTCGCTGAAAAGGGTTTTGGATTCATCGATGGGGAAAGCGGCGAGTTGTTTTTCCATCACAGTGCCGTCGAAGGCACGCAAATCGAGGCCCTCCGCGTCGGTCAAACCGTGACCTATGAGGAAGGGCAAGGCCCCAAAGGGCCCCGCGCGGAAAAGGTCCGGCCGGTCGAGTAAATCCAGAAAACCTGAAGGAGGATCTGTTATGAGCAGTATCTACGTCGGTAATTTAGCGCACTCGGCCACCGAAGACGACCTCCGGGACGCCTTCGGCCAATTCGGCGAGGTGGCGACCGTGAACATTATCATGGACCGCGAGACCGGCCGCCCGCGGGGATTCGCCTTTGTCGAAATGAACAACAACGATGAGGCCAACAACGCCATCCAACAGTTGAATCTCAAGGAGATCTGCGGCCGGTCGGTGACCGTCAATCCCGCCCGGCCGAAAACCGAGCGCCCCCGCCGCGGCGGCGGGCGACCACGCCGTTATTAAACAGAGTAACGGGGTAGTCCCGATAGCTCCGCTATCGGGGCGGCAATGCCGCGAGAGGTTTTCGGCAATTTATGCCAAGCCGCATGCGGCTTGTAGGCCTTACACGCTGAAGCGGATCAGCAGAATATCATTGTCCTTCACGACGTAATCCTTCGGCTCCTGCCGCATCAGATGCTGGGCCTTGACTTCCCTTTCGCTGCCCAGGCGGACCAGGTCGTCGACGGTCATCACCTCGGCGCGGATGAAGCCCCGGGCCAGGTCGCTGTGGATGCCGTCGGCCGCCTCCAGGGCGGTGCCGCCGCTGCGCAGCAGCCACATCCGCACTTCCTTCTCGCCGGCCGTGAAGAAGATGGTCTGCCCGGAGACCTCCAGCAGCCGGCGGAGAATGTGGTCCCGGTCGGCGCCGACCAGGCCCATCTCCTTCTCGAACTCGGCCCGGTCCTCGGGCGACATCTGCGAGAGCTCGAGTTCCAGGTCGGCGGGCAAGGCGATCACCGGCAACTCGGGGGTCGACCAGGCCTCGAAGCGTTTCGGATCCGGCTCATCGTCGGCCACGTTGACGATCGCCAGCCGCGGCTTCTCGCAGAACAGCCGGAACGCCCGGGTCACCTTCCGTTGCTCGTCGGTCATCTCGGCCTCGCGCAGCGGCTTGCCCGACTCCATCGCTGAGAGCACCATTTGCAGCACGTGCCGATCGTGTTCGAGCTGGAGATGTTCCTGCCGGGGGATCGGTTTTTTCAGCGATTCGTCGATCCGGCCCAGCCGCCCGGTGACGATCTCCATGTCGGCCAGCAGCAGGTCCTCGTCGAACGAGCGGAGGTCCGCCTGCGGATCGTACTGCCCGAAGGCCGGCACGACGAACACCAGACTGTCGGCCTCACGGATGGCGGCCAGCCGGGCGGCGTTCCCCTCGTGCTTGCGGTTCAGTCCCGGCGTATCGACGATCTCCAGCGCGGCGTGCGTGATTTTCTTGGAGTGGTAGACCTGGTGCAGTTGCTCCAGGCGCGGATCGGCGATCTGCGCCATCCCGCTCTGCCCGGCCCGCGCCGCCGGATCGGGCGCCACGCCCGTCAGCCAGTGAAACAGCGTGCTCTTGCCGGAGCCTTGATATCCGACCAGTCCGATTTTCATGACGATCGGCGGCGGGAGCCGCCTCCTGCAATTTCTTTGATTTGCGCCAGCGCCTGTTCTACCGCTTCTGATTGGGAGTTGTCCAGGGGGAGGAGGCCGAAGTTTTGTAGTAGGCGGCTCCTGCCGCCGATTGTGCTTCTTTTCCAATTCATCGGCGGAAGGAGTTGCCTCCTACAATTATCTCATTTGGGCATACCAATCTCGGTCTAACATCGCTGACGATAAAGAACTTGCTGAAGAATAAGGCCATTGCTCTGCGGAACTAACCAAATCGGCTCGGACGGGATTGTGCTCTATATAAACCATCTTCTCTTCGATGTCATTCTCATCTCTGCAGCGATGATCGTAGAATCCTGCCTGCCAGAAAGGACCTTTTCGACGATAAAAAGCATTTGCCTTTCGGGCAGTGAAACTGCCCAAGTCGCCAAGGATGTCCGACAACATTTTTTCCGCAACAAGAAATATCAATAAGTGATAATGGTCTGGCATTATACAAAATGCCAACAATTTAATCTGGCCTGAAGTTCGCAGATATTCCAAACTGGAGAGGAATATTTTAGCGACTTGGGGATTTGTCAATAATGGCGAGCGATTGATTACGCATTTGGTTATTGCGTAGCAGGCGTATTTCTCCGACCATCGGCCAACTCGCAAGTGTTGTGAATGCAGGGCGGAAAATGAGGAATGAGGGGTAGTCATAGAACGATCAGCGGCAGGAGCCGCTACAATCGGCGGCGGGAGCCGCCTCCTACAATCTCCTTGATTTGTGCCAGCGCCTGTTCTACCGCTTCGGACTGGGAGTTGTCCAGGGGGAGGAGGCCGAAGCGGACGCGGTAGAAGGCCTCGACAATCAGCGGGGGCAAGAGGGCGAGGTGGACCTGGCCGGTGGTCGTCGCCAGGCGCCGGCCGGCGGCCAGGGCGAACTCGCGCGGGGTCTGGCCGGCGGCCCGGGTTAGTCCGAAGCGGGTCAGCAACTGCTCCAGGCGGCGATAGAATTCGACTTCCGCCCGGGCGCGGTGGCGTTTCGCCGCTGGGTGTCCATGCCACCGGCGACGCCAGCGGCGGCCGATCTGATACGCCAACCAACCCAGTCCTGACAGCGCGGTCATCGCCAGCAGCCCGAGGACGATCAGGAGCAATCCCTTGATCCAGAACGGCAGGGCGCGGAGGTGGAGCGCGTCGAGCACGCCGCGCCAGGTGTTCGGACTGGCGACGGCCGCGTAGGCTCGTTTCGCCCCGGCGATCAGCGGCCGGTAGATGGAGTCGCGCTGCCGTTGGTAGGTCAATTCGACCACGTAATACGACCAGGCGTGGTCGACCCAGCGGTAGGCGCTCAGCACCGGGGCGAAGAAGCTGGTTTTCGTCGAGTCTTCGCGCAACGGCGTGGGATCGAGTTGCAGCCAGCCGCCGTGCGTCTTCCACGGCCACTTGTCCTCGCCGTGGAGCAGTTCGGGCGGGATTTGGCTCGGGCGGAGGTACGCCTCGACCCAGGCGTGGGCGTGCAGGTTCCGGACCTCGTAGCACTGGCCGAACTGGTTCCATTCGTCGCATTTGAAGCCCGTGACCAGCCGGGCGGGAATTTTCTGGCTGCGGAGCATCAGTGCCAGGGCCGAGGCAAAATACTCGCAGTGCCCGGCGCGGTGCCGGCTGACGAAATCCTCGATGGGATCCAGACGGGGATCGCGCGGTTGTTCTTCCATGCTGGAGAGGAACAATCCGGACGTCGCGAACTTCTGTTCCAGGTACTTCGCCCGCTCGAAACGTTTCTCAGGAGACAGACCGGACTGGTCAATCCACGTCTGGGCCAGCTTGATGAGTTCCGGAAAGCGCTCTTTCGGCGGCGATTGGCGGGCACCGCTGAGTTTTTCACAGGGATCGGTGGGAACGAGCGGCAACTGGCGGCCGTCGCGGAACACCGTGGTGCCCAACCGGTAGGAAAACCGCTGCGTGGAAAGGTTGATATCACGCCGCAGGCGAATGAACTGATCGTCGTACTCCAAGCCCGCCACGTCCTTGCGGGAGGTGAGCGGCACGAGCGGCGCCACGTAAAACAGTTCCGACCGATTCAGGCCCTCAATCGTACATTCCTGCCGTACGAGGTCCTTAGGGAGGAGACCGTCGGTCGGTTCGAGTTGCCGGCTGCCGGGCATGGAACTGGGACTGCCGACTTTCCACTCCCTGTTTTTATAGATCGACTGCACGGCGCCGCGGAGATAGACGTCGCCTTGGGTGAGATAGGGCGCGTTCGTGGCGTGGTCGAAGAACCGGACGCGGAGCACCCCGCTGGGATCTTCAATGAGTTGCCCCAATTCTCCGAGCGTCACGCGGCTGCTGAAGCCGACCATCCGTTGCGTCCGGAAGGCCGCCCCCGTGACGCCGAACTGCCCAAAACGCGGCAGGAGGATGAACAGCACCAGCGTCAGCCCCAAGGTGAAGAAACTCATCCGGAGCAGACGCTCGAACAACTCGCGGCCGACGCCCTGCCGGCCGCTCTCCGCCGGAACGCCGGTCAGTTGCGGCCGCCAGTCGATCCAAGGCCACCGCAAAAACGGGGACGCAGCTAGTTTTTTTGAATGATCCGGCGGTTTCTCTACAGAAACTAGCGGCGTCCCCGTTTCCGCGGCGTAACGGCCCAGCAGCATCAACGCCAGGCCCAGCATGGCCGCCAGCATGTAAACCACCAACAAAAAGCCGAAAAACACACCGGGGCCGGACAGCGATCCGACCAGCACCTGCAACATGCTCAGCATCAGCAGTTGCCAATAAATCCGGTTGCTCTTTTTCTGAAACAACAGGATGATTTGCAGGTAGATCAGGAACCGGGCGAAATCCATGGCCACGTCCTGTCTCCGAAAAAGATAAAGATAGAGCGAAGGCAAGGAGATCAGGGCCACGGCGAGCATGGCGAAATTGGCCCAGGTGCGGCTGAGCCGGAAGACGCCCTTGATGTCCGTCAGCCACACCGAACCGGCCGCCGCCAAACACATCACCAACGGCAGCACCTCCTCCCGCTGGCCCATGCCCAAGAGCACGGTCCCCATCGCGGCCAGGGCGGCCATCGTTATCTGCAATAGGCGCTGAAGGAACATGGAAAGGAACGAAGGTAGGTTAAGGTTGTTCGTGTGGAACGGCAAATGTCAACTGACAAATGACAAATGTAAAAAATCACGACTTGTTATTCAACATTTGTCATTTGTCATTTGCCATTATCACTCCACCGTATAATACACCGCCAGTTCCGGGCTGGAGGCATCGACGACGCGGACGCGGGGCAGCGCGGCGTGGAGGACCGGGTTGGACCAGACCGCCGCGAATCGCTGGGGATCGCTCAGCTCAACGGGGCGGGTGGAGACCAAGACCACCTCGGCGCCCCGGGCGATCTTGCCCAGCGCGTGCTCCATCAAGGCCGGCAGGCGATCTTCGGCCTGGGCCTCGGCCAGTGCGAGGGTTTTCATCATGCTTTGCAGCAGGGCGGCGGAGGCCGGTCCGCCGACGCACTCGGGCCGATCGTTACAAGTTGCCAGGTGCACCTGGCTCCCTCCCTGCCGGCAGAGATCGGCCAGCACGGTGGCGGCGAAACTGACGGCCAATTCGACGTTTTCCCGGCCGCTCCGCCCCGGCTCGGCCGGCTGCCACAGATCCAGCAGTACGGCCACGTCGCGGTTGCGGGGCTGCTCGAACTGGCGGACCACGAGCTTTCCCGACCGGGCCGAGCTGCGCCAATGGACGATCCGCAGACTGTCGCCGCTGCGCCACTGGCGGACGCCGTAGAAATCGCCCTCGGGACCAGGGCGATGCTGGCGGCGGTCGGACCCCGCCAGGGCCGGGCGACGCCGCGTCAGCCAACCCGACGTCAACTTGCCTAGCCGCGGATAGACGTACAGCGTGTCGCTCTCCTCCAGGCGGACGGCGTGCTGAAAGAATCCGAAGGGAAACCGGGTCGTCAGCCGCGCCGGTCCCAGTCGGTAGCGTCCCCGTTGGAACAAACGGCCCTGGTACGAGCCGGCCAGCTCTCTGTCCGCGGGAACGTAAGGAAAATAGACCTCGGTCCGCAGCGGTTTTTCCCGGGGCGGATTTCGTCCCGGCGAAGTGTTTTCCGGCTGCCGCTCGATCGGCTCCTCGGCCGTAACGGCCCAGCAGCCGAAGCGCGGCCGGGCGTTTTTCAACCGCAGCGACACCGAAAGCAGGTCGCCGGCGCAGACCGCCTGCGGCAGGCGGCGGCGGACCTCCAGACGTCGGAGCGTCAGCCGCACCGCCGCCCAGCTAAACAGCAGCGGCCCGAGCATCATCCCCGCCAACACCAACAGCAGGTTCACCCCCTGAAGCATCGCCCCGGCGAACACCAACGCGGTGATCAGCAGGTAAAAAAATCCTTCGCGGCAGAGCGTGGTGGATGGGCGGGGGATCACGGCAGTCAGTGGACAGGGGACAGGGAACGGTGGACAACAGCTACCTAACCCAAGTTACGGAGTTGCGCTGACAGGCTCGTTGATAGCAAAGGACTTACGTTCATTTTTAGGCCAAAGTCTTCACTACATT
>JAFGPV010000113.1 GCA_016936015.1 Pirellulales bacterium | reverse complement strand
TCGCTTTTCTCCTGTATGCAAGTTGCGATGGCCCAATCTTGACAAATTAGCCGACAAGATTGAAGATGGAGTTTACCGAACGGACACCACTGGCGCAGATCATCGGGGTCAAATCGAATTTCATCGCCGGGGAGTTTGACACTTGGCAAAATACCCTTTTTGGCATACTTTGCGACTTGGCGGGGTGTCAAACAGAGGATTTCAGCGGCTTCAGAATCAGTGATTAAGTTTCCCATGCCGTCATACTAACCTTGTCCCGTCCGGTTAGAAGGCGTAACAAGGGCACTTGCTCACTTATGGCAACTTGTGGCAACTTGTGGTTACTTCGTTGTGTCAGATTCTGATTGGGGCAGGTCTTCAAGACAGACTTGATAAGACCGGTCAGAGAGAGGTTTGGCTCGAATTTTGCCAGATTTCACCCATCGCTTGAAGGTGGTAGCCGATATCTTGAACTTAGTTGCCCATCGCTTCGGCGTATCCGGTTCTGACCACGGGCCATCTTGCTGGTTGTCTGCCTCCGGGCGTATCGCCGTCAAGATTACTTTCACCTGCTCGGCTGCTTTACACGTCACTTCGTGGAATTCAGATATGCGTTCCCAGTCTCTGCCCCATATTTCTGTTGGAAGCCTGCCCAACTCATTGTAGATTCCACTGGCCTGTACAATTTCTCCCGCAGTCCGCAACACGTCAGCCGCTAAACGAGCAGAATCCGGCCAACCACAACAAGCGACACTCCAAGGAATAGGTTTACTGCACAAATACCCGGTGGGCTTCGCGGGTTCTCCGGGCAGAGTTTCACTTACAGCCAGTTCACGGAACCTTGCGTGAATTTCCGGACTATTTTCCAGTGATTGCCGTTTGTTCAAGTAATCGTTGATGCGTTGAAGTGCCTCATCACGATAAGGACAAAACGCGACGAACTTTGACGGTTCCATAGAAGTCGTCTTTCGTAGTTCGGGCCGGTCCCAAGCGCGAGGGCACGAAAGGTAAGAAGCACCGACGCGCTGGGGACCGCGTTAAAGGCCAGGGCGTAGCTATCGCCCGTGGCCATCCCGACTTTCTATTCATTAGAGCAAATCAGTCCCCGGTGGGAAACCACCCCTGTCCTCGCCTGCACATCACGACCGCGATGATTGCGGAAGCTATTGAAATTAGGTTTGAAAGGACGAGCCACCAAAGAGGAGATCGAATATTGATAGCGATACAGAAGGGAGTAAGGATTACATAAAATGCCACTCCAAAACTGCCGAGCGCAATAGCAACATCGGAACGATGTGATGGCGCAGTATAAGTTCCACACCAAACAAAGGCATAGGGTCCGGCAATGCTTGAAAGCAACTGCGGAAGATAGTCACCCAGAGCCGCAGCGGCAGGGGTCATTTTGATTTCCAGAAGATCAACCACTACAAAGATGAGAGGGATCGCGATATTGAACAGGGCATATGCGAGAACAGCAGCTGGAAGAACAAACAACCACCGGAGCCAGTGAGGTAGTCTGTGCATCTTACTCTCCCACTTTCCCTACATGAATAATACCATAAGAATCACTATGGGACCGCTTGACCGCGACTTTTACAACGAGCCACCGGCCGTCCCGATGCTCACAGTTTACCGCTTCCTCAGTAAAATTGGTGTCTCCATGAAGATCAGAGCCAACACGATCACTACGGCAGACATAATGTCCAAAGTCCGCCACGTATCACGGGAAAAGTGCATCGGTGCAACGGGATTGAACAATATGGCCACCGGCACAAGCGTCCAAGCCCACTTGATGCCCTGGACGGCCCCACGCCAAACTAAAACCACCGCCGCTGAACATGCCAGCCATCGAAGCACCGTGTAGTAGTAATAGGGATGCTTGTACAAGGCTCCGATCAATATCCCGGCCGCTGCCAGAACCACTACAATCGTAGCGACACGAAGCACGGGATCGACTTTCTTCTTTTCATTGCCCATTTTCGACACCTCAGGTGTCTTGATGGCTGGTCCTACTATGGTTTGTACCCGAGTCGTTTGGCTTGATCGAGGTCCGTGTCGGCTTTGGTGTAGTCACCCTTGGCCGCATAGGCGAAACTCCGAAAATAGTACGCCGCAGCGTGCTTTGGATCCAGTCGGATGGCCTCACTATATTCCAAAATCGCCAAGTCCCAATTCCTGCCTCGGATCGCTGTGTTGCCACGTTTGATCGCCTCATCTCTCTGCGTGCCGAGCCGAGGCGAAACAATCGGCACGCCGGCAATCTCTTTCTCCCAGTCGATAGGCTTGCCTGATAGCCTACAGCCTGCGGAGTTGGCCCGAGTATTTTGGTGGTCTCATTTTCCAGATCAATAGTTGATGTGGGGAGATCATCCCTTCCGCTGTGGTATAGCAGCAATATGCAAGTTGACAGAGCAACTGTCACGGCGATACCTGCGGCGAGAGCCACTGCCCGATTATCCAGACACCATTGTTTTGTACTATGCAACCATCTTCCTACCCACTGCCAAATCTGTGGGTGTCCTAAAGCCGATTTCCCACCAGACGAGGAGGCAGGTTTTTCGGGCTTTTTACTGCTTGCCGCTGGTCGTTGCTCCACACCACTGCCATCGTCTGGTTGCCGCTGAGTTGTCTTGGCACCCGACAATCCTCCTGTCAGCGCCTCGTAGGCCGCTTGCACCTGTTGAAAGACCCAGGTTTCACCGCCAGCGTCTGGATGGTATTTCTTTGCCTTGGCCCGATATGCCGCGTCGATTTGTTCGCGCGTAGCTGTCTTGTCGATCCCGAGAATCACGTATGGATCCATTTGCGGTTTCCCATGATTACCAACAGAAAAGGAGCGCCGAACCGGACCGCTCCTGAGACCCTTGCGACAGGGCACCAACGAACAGCACCGGCCGACGCTCCCGTTCAGGGAGCGCGGTCCAAGTGCTGCTTCGTTGGTACAAGAGCCTTTCGGCTCAGGGTCGCAATTCCTCAGGAAGCAGAAACTTGACGCTCGCGCGTCGTTCAAATTGTATTCATGGCCGTGCGGCCGGCACGGTTGATGTTTAATTCCTCCTCTATCGCTTTACCGGATTTTACACCGCCGCCCAATCCTCACACAACGCCTCCGCCTGCTCCAGAACCAGCTTGACGGCTTCGGCTTGGGGGTCGGGGGGGTAGTGGTATTTGCGGAGGATGCGGCGGACCATGACGCGGATCTTGGCGCGGGTGCTCTCGCAGACGGTCCAGCCGATCATCACTGAATTCCCCACTTGCTTAACCAATAACAATATTATGTCTTTTACTTCGCGCGCTTCATTAAGGCTCAATCTGTAAAAGACGTTTATTGTCAATTGCTATCAGGAATAAATCCCCATAGAGAAAATTCACCCAATGGTTAGCCGCCTGCCGGAAGCTCGTGGCGGTGCCCACGGCAATTTCAACGGTCCCAATCACCCACCTCCTCAAGATCACGAAAATACTATTAAATGGATAATGCACATAGAGTATCTTTCGCTCCTTGCGATTGAAAAAAACCTTTACTGATAGAAGACTTCCAATAATGTCAACTGCAATGAGAAATAATTTGCCATGAAGAGAATATCTCGATGATTAGAGGATCGTTAATCAGGAATCAATCTTGGCAGACATTTTTTTCCGAGAAAAATCTTGACACGTTCAAAAAAATTCTTACACTCCGAAAAAGTTGAGCCTAGTTTATCATTGCTTTTTCACCTGGGGTTTCCGCTCAACCGATTATCCCTTTCGTTTTAGTCCCTTTGCCGCCTGAGAAGCCGGGAATACTAAAGCACCTACGGACGTCTGATTTCTCCCATTTAGACACCTGGATCTTGCAAGAGGGTTTGGTTGGCAGAGGGGTTTCTTTTGGGCTCTTCTCATCGCAAATCCTTGGTGCAGTCTGCGCCGTGCTCCATTCTCTCAGGAGAACTTTCATGTTGAATTTCCTCGAAGGTATTCTTGGCACCCGGAAAAACTCGAAGAGAAAATCCTGCGCCTGTAGGGGGTCCTGCACGAAAGGCCTCCGATCGCTCTACAACAGGAAATTACTGCTGGAAAACCTGGAGCAGCGGCAGTTGCTGAGCATCACCTGGAACGGGCAAGGGGGAAATAATCTCTGGAGCAACGATGCAAACTGGGTGGGCGGCGTCGCGCCGACGGCGGGGGCGGACATCGTCTTCAGCGGCTCGACCCAGACCAACACGCAAAACGACCTTTCCGAGACGTTCCAATCCATCACCTTCTCTTCGAGCAATTTCACCATCGGGGGGAACTCGGTTGCCTTGACCAACAGCATCACCGTCAACTCGGGCGTCGTCGGCGCGTCGATCCCGGCGGGCGTGGATTTCAGCGGCGAATCGGTTGCCGTCAACGTTGGTTACGGATCGAACATCAACCTCGGCGGCGCCGTCTCCAACGCCGGCGACTTGACGTTGCAGGTCTCCTCCGGTTCGAGCATGACCGTCGGCAGCGGCATCTCCGGCTCCGGCGGCCTGGACGTTACGTTGGGCTACGGCTCGACGATCACGGTCGCCGGAGGCATTTCCGGATCGAGCGCCGTCTCAATAGACATCCCCTCCGGTTCGAGTGGAACGATCAATGGCGGTCTTTCCGGCATCGGCAGCCTGACGGCGACCGAAGGCTACGGTTCGACCTTGACCGTTGGCGGCGGCATTGCCGACTCGGGCGACGTGGCATTCACGGTCGCCGCCGGCTCGACGTTGACCCTCGGCGGCGGGATCACCGACGCCGGCGTTTTCACCTTGACGGAAGGTGATGGCGCAACCGCTACGGTAAGCGGCGCGATTTCCGACGTCAGCGGCATGACGTTCGATCTGGGCAGCGGTGCCAACGCCACGGTCAGCGGCGATATCTCCGGCGAGACCGGTTTGACGAAGACCGGCGCCGGCACGCTGGCCTTGTCCGGCCACAATACCTTCACCGGCACGACGACGATCTCTGCCGGCACGTTGAGGCTTGATGCCTCCGACGCCCTGTCGGGCAGCACGCTGGCCTATGCGGCCGAAGGTGGCACGTTGAGCTTCGGCACCTTGACCTCCGCTGCTTTGGGCGGACTGAGCGGTGCGAAGAACCTCGCCCTGAACAACGCTTCCAGCCAGGCAGTAGCGCTCACGGTTGGCGGCAATGGAACGGATACGACCTATTCCGGCGTCCTCAGCGGCTCGGGTAGCCTGACCAAGATCGGCGCTGGCACATTGTCCCTAAGCGGCAGCGATACCTACTCGGGCGCAACCACGATCTCGGCGGGCGCATTGCAGGCCGACGATGGCGTGGGCCTGCCCGCGGCCAGCTTTCTCAAGCTCGACGGCGGCGTCCTGCAGAGCAACAGTACCGCGACCTTCAGCCGCAGCCTGGGGACGAGCGGTGGCACGTTCCAATGGACCGAAAACGGCGGCGGCTTTTCGGCCGGCGGCGGCCCGCTGACGGTCAACGTCGGCGGCGCCGGCGGGACCCTCGCCTGGGGCGCCGGACTCGGCAGCGGCATCCTGGGAACGTTAAAATTCGGTTCCCCGACCGCCGCTTACGCCACGACCCTCGTCAACGGCATCGACCTTGCGGGCGCGGAGCGCACGATCGAAGTTGCAAGCCCGAATCTTGTCTACAGCGCGTCCATCCCTGACAATGCCGATCTGTCGGGCGTGCTCAGCGACTCCGTCGGCGGGGCGTCGCTGACGAAGACCGGCATCGGCCTGCTCCGGCTGAGCGGCTCGGCCGGCAACACCTATACCGGTGCAACGACGGTCACTCGCGGATTGCTTGCCCTGGCCAAGACCTCCGGTTACGCCCTTCCGGGCGACGTGCATCAATCGGCCCCCTCCGAAAGCTCGATGATCTTCGTCGAAGGCGACGACCAGATTGCCCCCACGTCAGTCGTGAATTTTGAGGGGGGGTATTGGCCGCATTTTCTGCTCCAAGGCCATTCGCTAACCGTCGCCGGCATCTCCGACGTTTACGGCACCGGCGTGATCGAGAACACGCAAGATGAAACCGGCGTGGGCAACGCGACGCTTACGGTGAACAACGCCGCCGACTACACGTTCGGCGGTTTCTTTCGCGATACCGTGCAGGGGAGCGGCACGCTGGCCTTGGTCAAGGAGGGATCGGGCACGTTGACGCTTGTGGGTCCCAACGTCAGCGGGTATACCGGGGGCACGACCGTCAACGGCGGCACGCTGCAATTCGGCGACGGCACGGCGGGCCACGACTGCACCCTGCCCGGCAACGCGGTGGTCAACGGCGCTTCCTCCAATATCGCCTTTAACATCTCCCCTTATGTCAGCATCGCCTACACCGGCGTGATCTCCGGCACGGGGAACGTCAACAAGCTGGGCTACGGCAACCTGTGGATCACCGGCGCGAACACCTTCACCGGCGACTTCAACTACCTCGCCTCGAATCCCACCCTCACCGAGGGCGTGGTGTTCTTCGCCAGTGCCACCGGGCCCGCCGTCCAGGGGAACGTGAACATGCAGGGCGGTTATTGGCTGTTTATGATGGCCGCCGACCAGTTCGGCCCCAACTCCACGCTGACCTTCACCGCCCCCGGCGAATTCGTCCTCAACGGATTTGATCAGACGGTGGCCGGCATCAATGGCGCCGCGCAGTGCGGCATCATCCAAAACGCACATCTATATGCGCCGTATTACTGGGGCATACCCTACCCCACCACAAATTCCGCCCTTACGGTCAACGCCGACAGCGATTGCTCCTATAGCGGTATGGTCCGCGACAACACCGGAGAGGGCGGGACGATCGGCCTGACGAAGACCGGCAGCGGAAAACTGACGATGACCGGTTGGAACACCGGCAACTACACCGGCCAGACCGACGTGCTCGAAGGCGTGCTCCAACTGGGCAACGGCTCGGAGTGCGGTGCGGCGCCCCTCGGCGTGGTCAACATCGGCCCCAGCGGAACGGTCCGTTTCTATCAAAACGACACTCAGTGGATCGGCAGCCTCTATGCCGGCTCGGGCAATCTCGAATTCGTCAGCGCCGGCGGTACGGCGGACGGCTACGTCGGCGACTACGTTCTCGTCGGCGACAGCACGGCCTTCACCGGCACGCTGACGGTCGACGACGCCCGGGTCCGCGACTACACCGGCCCGGAGAACTTCGGCAGCGCCGCAATTGCCGTCCTGCCCGGGGGGCAGATCCTGGCCGAGGTGGCCGATGCCACCTACACCAACGATATCACGATCAGCGGCACCGGCTGGCTGGAATACCCCGGTGTCAGCTACGGCGCGCTGCGTTTCGGCGGCACGACCTGGGCGGGCGACATCACCCTGGCCGGCGACGCCCGCATCACGGCCGCCTTCGGCGACGCGACGGTCACGGGCAACATCAGCGGCGACTACACGCTGGAAATCGGCGGCGCCGGCTCCGACGGCACGACTGTCCTCACGCCGAACACGGCCAACTCGTTCGCCGCGCTGAAGGTTTCCGGCGGTACGGTTCTCCTCAACGGCACCAACGCCAATCAGGTCATGACCACCATCGCCGGCGGCACCCTGAAACTCGGCATCTCCGGCGCCTTGCCGTCGATGTCGGTCGTGCAAATCGGCGAAGCAGCCGTGGGCGCCGGCGTCCTCGACCTGAACGGTTACGACCTCACCCTTTCCGGCCTCTACACCGATCCGGGAATCCCCCTTTACGGCGGCGGCTGGGGCGAGGTCACCAATAGCAGCGGCGTGACGGCCACAATGACCGTTTACAACTCCGAGGATTGCAGCTTCGGCGGCTATTTCAGCGGGAACCTTATTCTATGGAAGCTCGGTGATGGTCTGCTGACGCTTACCGCCCCTGGTGTAACGTTGGTGCCGATCTACGACTTCAGCGACCGTATCGCCGCCGGCGGGGCGGTCACGGTGACGGCCCAGACGGTCATGCCCGGCATGCCGATAACGCTCTCGGCCGGCGTGGCCGATCCCTTCGGCGACTGCCAGGGCGTTACTTTCTACCGCGACACCAACGGCGACGGCCAACTCGACGCCGGCGACACCCTGTTGGGAACGGGCAGCTATTCAAACGGCTTCTGGACCGCCACGGTCTCGACCGTCGGCTGGGGCCCCAGCCAGGACGCGCTCTTCGCCCAGGCCGCGTTCGATCCGAACAGCCCCAATCCGCCCGTCTCGACCGTCGCCACCGGCAACCTCGACGTCACGGCCGATTTCGCCGTCCTCAGCCCCGCCGACCAGTCCGGCTATGCCGAATCCGGCTCCGGCTTCTCGACGGCCTATTCCGCCAACGCCGTCGGCGGCACGTACCGCGAACTCTCCGGCGCCGACCCCGACGCCTACGTCACCTACACCTTCACCGGCCTTTCGCCCGGCAACTACGAAATCTGGACCCACTACATCCCCGGCGGCCAATACTCCGCCGCCGTCCCGGTTACGGTCTACGACGGCGACCCCGCCACCGGCACCTTGCAACAAACGTTCTATCTCAACGAAACGGCCCTTCACTGGTCCAACTGGGAGTTCGCCGGCGATTACGGTTGGAACTGGTCGGACGACTACTTCTACAGCAACTCGGGAACCATCACCGTCCGCGTTGGTGTCGGCGAAGGAGGACTTACTCAGGCCCCTGCCGTCCGGCTGATCGACGCCCCGGTCAGCAGTGCGCCCAATGGGCCTTGCTCCATTACCTCGAACGATCCCATCGATTACGCCACCGGGCAAATCAAAGCCTGCAACTGTGCCGGCGCCCTGCCCGAAGGCACCGAGTACGACAACACCGCCGCCCTGTATAAGAGCGATACGGGCTATGGCTACAGCGATATCTATACGCCGGAGATGTTCGGAGCAGGCTCCTACGTCAAGGTCTGGAACGCCAACGACGAGTGCTCGGACGATTTCCTCGAACCCGTCCGCCACTATACCGCCCTCTACGGCTCCAAATCCACCTTGGAGGAGATCGACTCCGACAGCGACGGCGACGGCGATTATCTCCTCTACACATCCCCCAACGGAACCGCCTGCAAATTCATCTATCCCGACCAGGAGGAATTCGCCATCGGCCAGTGGTACGAAACCACCACCGCCGGCGGCGAGGTCAATAAAGTCACCTCCTGGGTGAACGATTCCGGCACCGCGTACAGCTCGGTCTATGACGCCGGCAATTACGAAAAGAAATACGAAGTGCAGTACGCCACCTCCGCTTATACCCATGCCTACAAACGCGAACTGTACACCTACATCACCGACGATCAAAATCCGAATTACGAGCTGCGCGATACACTCACCTATCAGAATTGGGATCCCGACGCCAACAGCGGCAGCGGCGGCTGGGTCGACGACTACAAGATCGAGTACACCTACTACGTCACCGGCGCCAACGAACACAACGGCACAACCGGCGATCTGAAGACTGTCACCACCACCTATTGGGACAGCGCCACAAGCGACTGGGCAACGGTTGGCGAAACCTACTACTATCGCTATTACACGGGAGAGACTTATGAAGGCGAGACGTTCGTCGGCTTCCAGCACGGGCTGAAGCGGGAACTCCTCCCCGAGGCCTACGCCAAGGCCTGCGACCACTTTGGGACCGACGACCTCGGCACCATCGCGGACGACTACGAGTACAACGGCAAAACTCTCGCCGACTTCACCTGCTTCTACTACAAGTACGATTCCAACAAGCGCGTCACCTACGAGGAAGTTTACGGCGAGCTTCGGACCACGACTTTCGATTACGACGAGGGTTACGGAGATAATGATAATACGAACCTCTGGACCACGAAGACCGTCGAAACCCGCCAAGATGACAGCACTTTCACCGTCTATACCAACTACCTCAAGCTGCCGCTCTTGACCGACCTCTACGACCCCGCCACCGGAGAGCACACCTTTGCCTATTGGGAGTACGACGCCGTCGGCAACGTCGAGCTTGAAGCCCAATCTTCGGCCGTTGAGGGCTATTGGGACGGGTACGATAAGGAAGTCGGCTCCTACAGCGGCGACCATCCGACCGACTACGGCATCCACGTCACCGCCGCCGGCTCCGGCCTGGTCAATCTCTACACCTACTACCTCACCTCAGATGATCCAAGCTACGATCCCTACGTTGATGATTCCGCCGGCGAATCGACCGCGGGCGGCGTCCCCAACTTGCGGGAATCAGCGTGGGTTGCCGATGGCATCAACGACGCCTATCCCGACAAGGTCCAGGAGTACACCTACTACAAGCATACGTATACGGATGAATTGTATCAGTCCAAGTACGTCTATCACCTGGCGGAGCAAACAGAGTATCCCACCCTCGGCAACGGCGTCACCACCAGCTATGATGGAACTACGTTCTCTTGGTACAACGCCCAGATCCTCTGTGAAAAGCTCATCCTGCCCGCCGTCACCGAGCCCCAAAACGGCAGCGGCACGGCCGCCTATACCCAAACCTATTATACCACCCAAGGCAATGTTGAATGGACTGAAGACGAACTGGGCAACTGGACCTACTACCACTACGACTCCACCAACAACCGGCTCGACTACGTCATTCAGGACTGCTACGGCCTGCACGCGCAGACCGACTACACCTACGACCTCCGCGGCCGCCTCGTCCAGACCCTCGGCCCCGAACACCTATCCCCTATCTCCTATCCCCTCTCCCCTACTCTGGTCCGCACCGCCTCCTGGACTGTCTACGACGACGTGGGCCACGTTACCTACTCCGCCCAAGGCTACGCCTGGCTCGACGAGTACTCTCAGTGGAACTACACCCTGGTCAATCCCGTCTCCATCATGATCACCAACAAGGACGGCAACGTGACGGAGCAGATCCAGGCCATCGCCGAGACCACGGCTCTGGATTCGGACGACCCGCTGAGCACTATAGCCGCCGATGTCCTCGCCCAGACCAATTACACCGCCTGGACCACCTACCAATACCAGCAAAAACAACTCGTCGCCACGGCTGTGTACTTCGACATCCCCGAAACCAGTTCCGATCCCGACGCTGACGAATTCATCGGCACGCAAGATGTCCATTACAACGTCACCCAATACGGCTACGATCCCCTCGGCCGCCCCGAATGGACCGTCACCCCCGGCGGCACGATCACTTTCAACCTCCTCGACGCCCGGGGACTCACCCTCTCCACCTGGGTCGGCACGGATATGGTTCCAAGTTACAATTGGAACGGCGATCTCGACGAGAGTCAAAATCCGATCTATGATTGGCACGATTTCGAATACTGGCTCCGGCAGCCCGAGAACGCCGATGCTACCGAAGGCCCCGCGGATACCGACATGGTCTGCACCGCCTCCTACGAGTACGATGCCAATGGCAACGTGACCCAGGTTACCCAGCACGTTGACAGCGATTCTGACAACGACCGGATCACTGAGTACGGCTACGACTGGCGTAACCGCTTGGTTACAACCCTCGTGGATGGTGGCTCCGGCACGACCCACGTTTACACCTTCACACAATATTCCTACGACAACCTCGATCGGAACACTCAGACCGAGAATTATTCCGACACCGACGGCGACCTTGCCACCACCGGTGACCAGAAACTGCTCACCAAGAGCACCACCGCCTACGACGCCCGCGGCCGGGTCTATCAGACCAGCACCTACTCCGTCGATATCACCCAAACACCATCCGTCGTCGGCGACGCCCTGACCTCTAACGCCTGGTACGACGCCGCGGGCAACGTCATCAAGCAGCAGGCTGCCGGATCGGACACCTTCACGAAATACGTTTACGACGGCCTCGGCCGGGTCACCGCGGAGTACGTCGGCTATGACGCCGATGGCGAATCGACCGACGATCTCTACGACGACTACTACGGGTATGTTACCTTGGATCTCGGGGACGACACCATCCTCCAGCAGACCAAGTACGACTATGACGAATCAAGCAGCGTGATCTTCTTGACCACCTACGAGCGTAACCACAACGCCACGGGCACTGGCGTACTCAGTTCCTCGACCGCCCGCGTCTCCTACACCGCCTACTGGTGCGACGGCCTCGGCCGTCAGACCGCCGCGGCCGACTACGGCACCAACGGCGGCACGGCCATGACTTCGTACGACCGCCCCGATGTCGCCCCCGAATCCAGCGACACCGTCCTCGTCACGCTGACCGCCTATAACGCCGCCGGCTTGGTCGAATCGACCACTGACCCCGCCGAGATCGTCTCCAAAACCTTCTACAACGACGCCGGCTGGGTTGCCCGGACCGTGCAGAATTACATTGGCTCGACCGGTGTTTACGATTCGCAATATCCTGACCAGAATATCAACACCACCTACGACTACGACTCGGCGGGCCAACTCTGGAAGGTCACCGACACGCTGGGCAACGTGACCGAGTATCAATACGACGACTGGGGCCGGCTGGAGGAGCGGATCGACCCTGACCCCGATGGTAATCCCGGCACCACCGACGATGTGCCGCATGCGTATAATGGATATAATTACCTGGGCGAACTGACCGACGTGACCGATCCGCTGGGCTATGTCACCACCTACGAGTACGACAATCTCGGCCGGCAGATCAAGGTCACTCAGCCCGACCCGGATGAGCCTGGTAGTGGTGAAGATCCCCCCTATACGGAAACCGTTTATGACGTCCGCGGCAACATCTATCAGGTGAAAGATGCCCTCGACCATGAAACCACTTACGAATATAATGAGTGGAACCGGCTTATAACCGAGACCGATGCCGAAGGGGGTATCACACGGTACATCTACGACGACCTGGGACGCATGACCTCGCTCAAAGACCCGACACTCAACAAAACCACTTGGGAATACGATAGGCTGAACCGTGTCGTCGAAGAGACGAATCAACTTAGCGCCACCCGCTATTACACCTACTCCGGCGGACTGCTCTACCGCATCGTGGATCGCAACCTCCGCGCGCGCGACTTCGACTACGACCGCTTCGGCCGACAGGAAAACGAATACTGGTACGCCAACGAGACCGCCGCCGAGGCCGACCTCGTTGATCAGGTTCGAGATGCAGCCGACTACTCGTTGACGTTAACTTACGACCGCCTCGGACGGATTGACACGGTAGTGGATTCCGATGGCACAGTGTACGATTATGATTACGACGACCTCGGCAGGGCGACGGAAATTGAGCAAACCTTCACCGGCCTGACGCCGACGATCTACGTTACGCAGCAGTTCGACGGCGCCGGCAACCGCAAGCAGCTTGCCGCCGTCCTCGATACGACCGACGATTTCGTCAACGATTACGAGTACGACAATCTTGGCCGGATGATCTGGATCAAGCAAGACGATGGGGGCGGCAACGCCGTGGCGGAAAAAAGGGTCGATTTCACCTACGACGTTGCCGGTCAGTGGGACACGATTACCCGCTACGCGGATCTGGACGGCGTGTATGATGTCGCCACGGGCACATGTACCTACGACGCCACCGGGCGGCTGACTGGCCTGGCCTACGAATTCTCGATCTCCAGCACCGACACGCCGCCTGAATACACATGGGATTGGGACGAGGGCAACCGGATTGAGCAATTCACGTCCGTTCGGGACGCCTTAACCGGTTCATACGGGACGGCCACCTACACCAATGACGACACCAACCAACTTACCGACGCCACCTATGCCAACTGGTTAAACTCCCCCAGTGAAACCGGTGAAGATTACGACTACGACGCCAACGGCAACCGCACCAACAACGGCTTTACCGTGGCCGAAGAGAACAATAATAATCAGATGCTCACCGGAGCTGGCTTCCGTTATGTATACGATGATGAGGGCAACCGGATCTTGAGATACGTGGATGAGGGCGACGGACAGTTCGGTGCGGGCGATACGCTAATCACCAAGTACATCTGGGACCATCGGTGCCGGCTGGTGGAAGTGATCGAATACGCCGACCACGGCGATTACCTTACCGAGACCATTGATAGTTCGGTCGAATACGTCTACGACTACCAGAATCGGTTGCTCTACAAAATTTTCTACGATCCCGACGGAGATGGAGGCAATCCCTTACAGCGTCAAACCTCTTTCGTCTACGACGGCAACCAGATCGCCCTCCAGTTCGACAAGACCGGCTCTGGCGCAATCGCCGACACCGATCTCTCCCACCGCTACCTGTGGGGCCCCGCTGTCGACCAGATCCTGGCCGATGAGACGGCTGACAACGGCGGCGCGGAAGATGTCCTCTGGACGCTGACCGACCACCTGAACACCGTCCGCGACCTGGCCGTCTACGACAACTCCAACGACATCACTGACGTCGTCAACCATCGCGTCTACGACGCCTTCGGCAATATGACCAGTGAAATCGATCCCAACACGGAAGACGACGCCACTTTAATCTCTCTCTTCGGCTTTACTGGCAAACTCTTCGACCGCGACACCAACCTCCAAAACAACATCAACCGCTGGTATGAGGCTTCGACTGGGAAGTGGTTGAGCGAGGATCCGATAGGGCTTTTGTCAAAAGATATAAATTATTATAGATATGTTAAGAATAAGCCATTGTTTTATTTAGACTCATCTGGTTTAATAACAGAAGAGCAATGTCTAGCTCTAAAAATTGAGTGGATAAATACACTCATGTATCAGCAAATCCTGAAGAATTGTCCAGGTTTTCGTATTAGTTGTGTATTTGATCCCGGTATCCATCCTCTTCTTCCCGGAGGTGATGAAGGGGGTGCCTTCCTCCCTGAGGAGAATAGGATCAAAATAGTTTATAATAATATTAATTCAATTACTTTAGCACGTCGGATTTTATATCATGAAATGATACATGCATATGACAAATGCGTGTACAAGAATACAGATAGATGCTGGGATTGGGCATGTACCGAAGTAAGAGCGCATAGTATGTCAGGAACTTGTGATGAAGGCATGCCCAATAGGAAAGGAAAATCATTTGAACAGTGCGTAATGGATTCAGCTGCAAAAAGTCTCAGGAATACACCCTGTAAACCTCCGGACTTGTGGGTCACTATAGTATGGCCGGATTGTTTTCTAAAAGAATGTTCTGGTCCTCCTTTAAAGAAATGGCCCCTGCCAGCATGGCCAAAACCAAGTTATCCAGTTTATGAAGATCCTGTTTGGGGGCCAATGCCGTGCGGTCCAATAGATTTCTATTCCCCTGAAAGTAAAAAAATTGACAAGTTGTCTGATTATAAACTGTAGCATCTGTAAATAGTTACTTTTTCAGAATGTTAATTGGGAAAAAGGCTATATAAAAAAGGATTTATATAAAACCGCTAGCACAAGTTGCGGTTTGTTTGTACTGCTGAATAATGGATAATATTCCCATAATCTCAACAAAATCCAAATGCCGCTGGTTTCAATACAGTCTGCGGACGTTGATGGTATTCTCTACTTTATTTGCTATTGCCTGTAGTTGGGTTATGGTGAAATATCAACAGGCGAAACGGCAAAATGAGGCGGTGAAAGCAATTGAGAATATGGATGGACAAGTTGTGTATGATGACTCAAATTATGTAGTCTATGATTATCAAATCGATTCTTCAGGAAATTATAATCCAGATGCTGAAATACCTGGTCCCCTCTGGATGAGAAAACATCTAGGGGACGGCTTTTTTACCAATGTCATCAGTGTTCATATCATCTGTAATGCAAATGGAATATGTAAATATATTCAATACTTCACCCATCTTCAGACATTGTCAGTATTCGACTCAAGTTTTACTGGTGAGGGACTGCGTTACATTACCGATTTAGGCCAACTGAAAGAACTGAGTTATGATACTACTCAGCTCAACGACAAAGGATTAGAACATCTAAAGGGATTGACTCATATTCAGGGATTGTACCTCTCGGAAACCAATGTCACGGACGCCGGGTTAATCTATCTTAAAGGATTGATCAATCTCCGAAAATGAGGCTCGATGAAACACAGGTTACTGATGCCGGATTGGAACAACTTCAAGGATTGAGACAACTCCGGATCCTGGGACTAAGAAAAACCAAGGTCACGGACGCAGGTATGTCAAAAATCGATGGTTTAATGAAAATTCAGGAGTTATCTCTCGATGAGACAAATATTTCAGACGCCGGGCTGGAACATATCAAAGATATGACACAACTTAAAATATTATCACTCAGTGGAACTCAGATTACAGACACAGGGCTGAAATATGTTAATGGATGGCCACAACTGAAAGAACTAAATCTCGATAACACTCGGATTACAGATGCAGGTTTAGAAAAAATAAAAACGCTTATTCAATTAAAAACGCTTAATTTGCGAAACACTCAAATCACGGATGAAGGGATAATCCATCTCGTTGGATTGAGAAATCTTGAATGGCTGACATTGAACGATACTCATGTCACAAAACAAGGTAAAGAAAAACTCCAAAGAATATTGCAAAAAACATTGATAACCAATCAATCATCATCTTCACTACCTGGTATACCGGAAAGCCTTGGCTTTGGGCGTCGGGTCAAAAAACGATGTCCAGCGGAAAATGAAGGACTGAAAGAGATTGGTGATTAAAAATCAGAGACGCAACGATCAAGTAGCCAAAAAAGCATCAACAGAATCTCGGGACAGAATCTCGGGACACGAACCGATAATGGTATTCTGGGTAAGAATTTGTGTATTATAGGGCATGTCTCGATTGACGCGGTTGGTCATTCCCTTATCGGGGGACACCCATAACCGCCGCGGAGTCAAGGCCCGGATTTGGGGATTTTCAAAAAAATCACAACACCGGAATGGAGAGAGGCTAGCCTGGTGTCCAGGGGACGGCAATGAGCGCCCCTGGCCGGCCAATGGACTGGCCGAAACATTGTTTCTCGCCAAGACGCGAAGGCGCAAAGAATGAATCGTGTTCCTCTTCCTTACTTCCTTTGCGGCTTTGCGCCTTTGCGAGAAATCCTTGGGTAGTAAAAAGGTGGCCCAAGAAAAGGCTTGACGGATAGCATATAACTATGTACACTATATTTCAATTTTCATTTTGTTCCTTGATAATTCATTGCGAAGTCGCAAGTCGAGAATAACATTCGACTTCCCAGGCTTCAGCAACCTCGTTTCCCTTATTTGCCCAGACACCCAGTGCAACACCCCTCCTATGACTCATGCGATCTTACGTCATTTCATATTGACGATAAGGTCAGGAAATTTCAGCACTTAAACCACCTTGCAAATGACGTAAAAAATCAACACATAACAGATGCGTTGCACTCGGATCAGCAACGCCATCACCTCGAACACCTGGTACGACGCCGCGGGCAACGTCATCAAGCAGCAGGCCGCCGGGTCGGAGACCTTCACAAAATACGCTTACGATGGTCTCGGCCGTCAGCTTGGCGTGCATCTCGGCGAAGGCGTCGGAGATGTTCTTCAGGAAAATCAGCCCGAGCACCACGTGCTTGTACTCGGCCGAGTCCATGTTGTTCCGCAACTTGTCCGCCGCCAGCCACAACGTCTGCTAGAACCCAGATTCAGATTGGCCCCGTTCCCGTTGCCCGATTTCTTCTTTGCAGCCCTCTTGGCAGCCATGAGAAACTACCTTTTCCGCCGGGCTGGACCAGGGGCAGCCGCCGAAAGGCAGGTTGGAAAGCAGTTACCCCCGGCCCGGCTTCAGTCCGTCGAGGAGCGACCCCGTGCGGACACCCGGCAACAAGACCCAATTTAGCAACCCGCCCTTGCGGGGGAAAGAGGGGTGACCCTGGGAAATGCCTGATTGGTGTAGTGAATCCGGCGAGCATTCGTTAGTATAAAGCCGTCGCGCGCCCGCGCCTGAGCGGCGGGTGGGATTGCTGGGAAAGGCTTTTTTGGGCTATTCTCCATTCCCAACACTCGCATTCGTTTCCCTGATTCAAGTGACTTTCTTCTCTTCCTGTTCCTCCCGTTCTGAAACCTTTAATGCCGCATCCAAGCACTCTTGAACCAGCCCGGCAACATGGGCTTCCAAGTCAGCTTTGGCTTCGTTGGGGATGGTCGGGGCGTATCGTCTTTCCCAATCCTCCAGGATGCCTCGCACCTTCGCCTTGACAGTTTCGGGCACGTTGGCGGCCAGTTTTTCCGTTTCATCCTCCATTCTCTCGGAAATCATCCGCCTGATCTCCTCTACACCCCTCTTCGCCCGCTTGACTATTTCAACTTCATCCCCGGAGCCTCCGGGCTTCACGCGCTGCAAGATGTCCATGAAACCCTTGCGATTTGTGGCGGCGAATTCCATCAAGCCGCGCGCCCCGTGGCTCGGCGCAGGACTCTGGGCACGTTCCCAGTGGAGCATGGGTTTCCCACTGGGCCGCTCCTCGACCACCAGGATCCGGTTTTGGTGAACCCATTCCACCTCGGCATCGAACGGGGCCGACTCGGGAATCTCGCCCCAGGAGGCGGGAAGAGGGGACGAACCGACAAGTACCGCGGTTCTTCCCTCTGCGTCGCTTACGTCGTTCCTGTGCTCTGGCTCTACTGGGGTTGGCAGCGGCGGATAGGCTTTCTCCATGGCTGACCATGCCTCTTCGGATGCCTCCGCCTTCTTCATGCCCTTGGAGCGGAATTCCTTCAACGCCGTGTCCTTGAACTTCGACGCCTCAGCCCAGCGGCCTTCACGCCGCAGTCGTTCAGTCAGTTCGATCTTGCTTTCGATCATTGTAAATACTCCTTTGCCTAAATTAACATCGAAAATCGTTTGTGAACGGAGAAAAATACTCGTACCGCGTAACCGTGGATCGACCGGGGAGGGCTGGTTCAAGTCCCGGAGCCCCGGGGGGCCCCTTGGGGTCGGCCTCTCTGAGGCCCTGTATGGAACCCAACTCCGATTTTTTCAGATTGGGTTATCACTGGGTTACCGTCGGGTTTCCGTTGGGTTTCTGCTGGGTTATTTATGGGTTTTGGAGGACGGCCTCTCTGAGGCCCTGTGTGGCGTCTGTGCATCGAGGAGGTCCGAAGGTCAAGTCGGCCGTGGTCGGAGATTCCCAAGGTCCTCCTGTGCGTCCTGGCGGCCTTCCTGCTGTTGCTCATTGCTCGGCCCCCTTGAGATCATGGTGACCCTTCACGGCTTCCTGGACGGACTCTACGATCCGTTGCCGGGTTGTTCTAGACAACGTCGGCCACGCCTCTATGACGACGGCCAAGTCGGGGGGAAGATCGCCAGAATCGGCGGAGACTGCTCCGCTTTTTGCACCGCTTTGCGTCGATTCCTCTTGTTTTTTCGAGGAAAAAGGGGGTAGTTCGACACCTGTGAGGTGTACTGTAAAGTTCCTTCGAATCCGTCTGTAAGTTCAGAATGCTGTTTGTTCGGGAGATTCCCGTTTATAAAACGGAAAAAGCGGGTTCTTTGGGCAGGTTGCGTCTCGTTTCCCCGCTTCCAAGGAGATGCTATACTTTCTGGGGATAGGATGGGGCGTTTTTGAATTCTTGAACGTTGGATTTCCTCATGCCGGATAAGACACTCGATCGAAAACTGGCTCGGATTCTGGCCGATTCCTCCTGCCGCGATTTTATTATTGCCGACGCCAAGGACGCCGACATGGCCTTCGGTCTGGCGGCGCCGGGCCGGAGTCCGGAATATCACGCCGGCGAAGGGCATTTCCGCACGCTCGACGAGTATCGGCAGATCATCCGCGAGATTACGGCTCAGGGCCTGATCGATATCCTGTTGATGTCCGCCAGCTCGAACGAGGTGCTCACGCTGGAAGAGCGGCTTTTCGACCACAGCGCGGTGACTCCCGCCGTCCGGGCCAACGACACGACGGACATCTGGCTGGCCCAGGGGAGCGGCCGATACGCCCGGCAACCGTCGCTGCCGTTCCGCACGGCCACCATCGACCACATCCAATGCGGAAAGTCGGAGTGCAGCGATTCGGAACGTGGGGCGGGGGCCAACCTGGGGCTGTATTCCATCACCTTCAACAACGACGCCGCCCTCGATCGGCAGTCGTTGGAGGCCTATAAGACTTTCCGTCTCGAAGCAGAGGCCAAGGGCTTCCGGCACTTTTTGGAAGTCTTCGCCCCGAACGCCCCGGGCGAATCCCCGCCTGCCGACGTGGGGCGGTTCGTCAACGACCATATCGTCCGCGCATTGGCCGGCGTCACCCAACGCGGCCGCCCGCTGTTCCTCAAGATCCCGTACTTCGGTCCCGCGGCTATGGAGGCCCTGGCCCGGTACGACCGCACCCTGGTGGTGGGCATCCTCGGCGGGTCGGCCGGCACCACCTTCGACGCTTTTTTCATGCTTTGGGAAGCGAAGAAATACGGCGCCCGGGTCGCGCTGTTCGGGCGGAAAATCAATTATGCGGAGAACCAACTGAGCTTTATCCGCTACCTTCGGGCCGTGGCCGACGACGAACTCGGGCCTGAAGAAGCCGTCCGGGCGTACCACGGCGATCTGCAAAAGCTCGGCGTCCGGCCGCTCCGTCCGCTGGCCGAGGACTTGCAGCGGACCGAAACCACCATCAGCTACGGCGGTTCTGGCGCCGCCCGGCCGTCGAAATCCTCTACTTCCTCACGCGCCAAGGCCCCCGCGGCCGAGCCGGATTTCAGCAAGATGAGCCAGGAGGAAAAGATCCGCTGGAACCTCGAACGCTGGAAGCGGATCGTGGGATAAATGGGATCACAAAGGACCGTCAGTTTATAGGGATTAGATCTTGACATTTGACATATAGGTCCACCAGATTTCATAAAGTGGCTGCTTCCCGGTCCGAACTTGCTCGGTTCTCCAAACCTGACACCAAGCGGTGTCTATGATCAGTTAGAACCAGTTTGTTGGACAGGTTGGCAACCTGTCCTATAGATATTCGCCGAAGAGTTCTTTGCTGGGGCGGGGGATGACGATCTCGGCGACCAGCAGTCCGCGGCGGCGGGCCTCGTCGGCGCCGGTTTGGACGCCCGTCCGGACGTCGGCTTCCGTGCCGGTCATCAGGCACAAGCCCTTGCCACCGACAGCCATCGCCACGTGGATGCGGAAGAGGGTGACCCGGGCGGCCTTCGCCGCGGCGTCGGCCGCGGCCAGCACGCTCGTGCCGCTGAAGGTTTCAATCACGCCCAAGGCGCCGGCCTGCTTGGCGTCCAGCACCACCGACTGCCCTAGCGCCGGAAACACCGATTCGTGGACCTGGGGCAGGATCAGGTGGTCGATGATCGCCTCGGGCGCCGCCCGGAGTCCCGTCTGGATCGAGGCCTCGACGTCGCTCACGCCGCCGCCGATCACGATGAAATACTTTCCCGAGCAGATCGTCCGGGCGATCAGCAAATTGACCGAGGCCGCCTTGAGCATCTCGTCCTCGATCGAGTACCCGATGCCGATGCTGGAAAATTCAATTGCGCCGATGGAGGGATATTTTGCCATGATGGTAGGGTGCGTGAAACGCACCAAATTAATTTGTTTTTTCATCATGGTGCGTTTCACGCACCCTACGATTCAATCCACACCACGCCGTCCGCTACGGTCGTGACGGCGCCGTCGATCGAGGCGTGGACGGGAACTCCCATTGCCGGTTTGCCGTTGGTCACGGGCGGCCGGCCGACGATTTGACCCTTGACGACCTGATCGCCCGGCTGCACTGCCGGCTCGCAGGGGGCGCCGATGTGCTGCTTGAGCTTGATGCCGACCTTGCGGGTGGGCAGCAGCGTCTCGCTGAGCGGTCCGACGTTGCGGAACTGCCGCAGGCCGAGCTTCTGCATCAATCGCGCCATCGGGGCCTTGCGGTTGCCGAGGTGCAGCTCGGCGCGTTGCGGGAGAAACGGCGGGTTCTCCCAGCGTTTTTTCTCTGCTGCCAGCCGCTGCTTGTTCTGCGAGCAGACGTTCTTCGGATCGAGGTCCTCCGGGCAGGAATACAGGCTGCAGAGATTACACTCGCAGCAGAACTGCGTGCCGACGACGTTGGCCTCGCCGATCTGATTAAAGCCCAGGCTCCGCATGGCGGCGTGCGGCTCGATGGGATGGCCCAGGAGCCAGCGGGGACAAAGCTCGGTGCAGAAGCTGCACTGGTCGCAGGCGCTGCGGCCGATGCGGGTAATCTGCGGCCAATCCTGCCGCCGCCGCCGGACGACCACGTGACCGTCGGGCAGCACGATCACCCCGCCGGTGGTCTTGTCGACCAGGGCGTCGTGGTTCTCTTCCAGGTAGCCCATCATCACGCCGCCGACGATGTAGTTCGGATCGGGCACGGTCGCTCCGCCCGCCGCCGCCACGCACTCGGCCAGGGTGACGCCGACCGGGACGCGGAGCGTGACCGGCTCGGCCACCGCGCCGGCGACGGTGAGGAATTTTTCGGTGACCGGCCGCTCCGCGGCCTGGGCGACGTTCATCGCCGTCTCGACGTTCATCACCACGGCGCCGACGGCCAGCGGAATCCCTCCCGGCGGGACGACGCGGCCCAGCACGTCGTAGACCAGGATGAATTCATCGCCGGCGGGATAGGCGTCGCGCAAGGGGGCCACGGCCATTCGCTCGGGCAGCCGGGAGGAGAGCAACGCTATTACGTCGCGGTATTTTTCCTTGATTCCGATGATCGCCTTTTCAGCGCCGATCAACTCCCGGGCAATGGTCATGCCTTCCAAGACGGTATCGGCGTATCGGCGGAGGACTTCTTTATCTTTATGCAACAGCGGTTCGCACTCCGCGGCGTTCAGCAGGAGGGTATCGGCCTGGGCGGAGAGTTTGACGTACGTCGGAAAGCCCGCCCCGCCGGCGCCGACCACGCCCGCCTCGCTAATCGTTTGAACCGTCGGTTGTGCCATTGCTGATTTCCCAAAGTGACCGGATCGAAACGATGAATTATAGCTTCAATCGACGGATTGTAGGCCGTACATTGTGCTTGCGAGGGGATTCTTGGCTTGAAGTGACAAGTGGGCCCCCAGTTCGAGGTGTGGCAAAGGGGGATTTTACTACAAATCCCCCCCCTTGATAGGGACAATCCTTGCATGTCCATATTATTCCGATCAGACTCACTGGATTAAACTGATTTGAATTGTTATGGTAACACGTTCCCGTTCCTGAATGGAAAGTATTATTTTCTGTCGAGCCGACCTTTGTCCGCGCTTCATCCTGCCGATCCCTCAAGTCTGCTATGAAGACTGAATCCAACGGCCCGCCGTCCGACGGGTCGGGCAAGGAACCTTCCCCTCCTGCCGAGACTGCATCCGAAGGGCGTCTTCCTCCTCTCGGGACTCCGCCGCCGCCGGCCGATCAGCCGATCGAGGTTGAAGGGCGGCCGAACGGGGAATCGAATTCGAACGCGGCCAAGGCCCCTGAAGAAACTACGGCTGCGCCGAAGCCCGAGAACGGCAGTCACGTGGTTCTCGAATCGGGCGAGATGCCGTCCGATAATGGTCCGTCGCTACCCGACCGGTTAGTCACGTTCCTGATCGGCAAGCCCCGGAACTTGGACGACAAGTCGTTGTTCAAAAAGATGTCGCTGGTGGCGTTCATGGCCTGGGTGGGTTTGGGGGCGGACGGTTTGTCTTCGTCGTGCTACGGCCCGGCCGAGGCGTTCATCAATCTGAAAACGCACACCTACTTGGGCTTCTTTCTGGCGTTCGCGATCATGGGGACCGTCTTTATGATCTCGAAGTGCTATAGCCACCTCATTGAAGAGTTTCCCAGCGGCGGCGGCTACGCGGTGGCCTCGGCCCTGTTGGGTCGGAGGGTCGGCGCGGTGGCCGGTTGCGCGCTGTTGGTCGATTACATGCTGACGATTACGGTGTCGATCGCGGCGGCGGGCGACGCCCTGTTCGGGATACTCGATCCCAAGTGGCTCTGGCTGAAAATCCCTGCAGAAGCCCTGGCCATCGGAGTGCTGATCATCCTGAATCTCCGCGGCGTGAAGGAATCGGTGCAGGTGCTGCTGCCGATTTTCGTCGTCTTCCTGGTGATGCACATTATCCTCGTCGGCGGAACGTTGACGATGCATCTGGGCGACACCGCCGCGGTGGCCGAACAGAATATGCAACACCTACGGACGGATTTGCACGATCCGGGATTCGGTTTTTGGGGGATGTTGGGCGCCTTCCTCCTGGCGTATTCCCTGGGCGCCAGTTCCTACACCGGGATCGAAGCCGTCTCGAACAGCATGGCGGTGATGCGCGAACCCCGCGTCTTCACGGCCAAAAAGACGATGCGCTACATGGCCGTCTCGCTGGCACTGATGGCGGGCGGCCTGGTCATCGCTTATCTTTTGCTGGACATCAAGTTCGACGCGGAAAAGCATCAAACGATGAACCAGCTTCTCGCCGAGCAATTCGTCGGCGAGACGTGGCTGGGCGGGCATTGGGCGGGTCCTCTCTTCGTCTTTATTACGCTCCTCTCGGAAGGCGCGTTGCTGGTCGTCGCCGCCCAGACCGGGTTTATCGGCGGTCCGCAGGTCCTTTCGAACATGGCCCAGGACTCGTGGATGCCCCGTTGGTTCGGCAGCCTTTCCGAACGATTGGCCACGCAAAACGGAATCCTGCTGATCGGGCTCTCGGCGCTGGCCGCCCTGCTGCTGTCCCACGGCAACATTAATATCTTGGTGTTGATGTACTCGATCAACGTCTTTCTGACTTTCTCGCTCTCGATGATCGGCATGAGCCGGCACTGGCTGGCCCGCCGCAACCGGCATCCGCTGTGGCGGCGGCGATTTGCGCTGTTTTTCTGCGGCGCCGTCCTCTGCGTGGCGATCCTCATCGCCGGCATCGTGATGAAGTTCACTCAGGGCGGGTACATCACCGTCTGTGTGACCTGCGGCTGCATCGCGGTGAGCTTCTTCATCCATCGCTATTACCGCCAGGTCGGACTGCGCCTGAAGCGGCTCGACGAAACGCTGGACCAAATCGTCCCCAGCGGCATGCCGACGACCGACGCCCCCGATCCCGACCAGCCGACGGCAGTGATTCTCGTCGGGGGATACAGCGGCCTGGGCATTCACACCATGCTGAACGCCGTTCGCTTTGCACCCGGGCATTTTCGCAATTTCGTGTTCATTTCCGCGGGCGTGGTCGATTCGGGAAATTTCAAAGGCCCCGGCGCCGTCGATTCCCTCCGCCGGCATTGCGAAGATGCGCTGCAGAAATACGTCGCCCTTTCCCGCAAGCTCGGCATCCCCGCCGCGTCGTATTACGCCGTCGGTTCCGACGCCGTGGACGAATTGGAGCAGATCTGCCTCCGGGTCATTAAGGATTATCCCCGGTCCACGTTTTTCGCGGGCCAACTGGTATTCCAGAAAGACACCTGGCTGCACCATCTCTTGCACAACCAGACGGCCTATTCGCTGCAGCGCCGCCTGCAATGGGCTGGCTACCCGATGGTGATCCTCCCTACCCGCGTGCGGTAAATTCTGCAACAGGCGCGCGGAGTGCGCCTGCTCCGGTTCGGGCTGTAACGATTTTTCGCACCTCCCGCCGGAGATTTGGACGTCTTTTTGTTGCAGCCGCGGGCCGGCCGGTTCATAATGAAAGCTCCTCTTCCCTCGGCCGCGGTTGCTGCAGAGGGGGAATTATCCACATTTCGTGGGGGACCGGTCGATGCGGTTGCCTTTGCGTTTCAATCGAGTTTCAGCCCGGCTTTTCTGGTGTTTGATTCTGTCATGGTCCCTGACGATCGGATCGAGTCTGTCGGCTCAAACGCCGCCGACTCCGCCCGTGGTGGCGCCGAAAAATCCGGCGGAACTCGGCGCCCTGGAGCAGCAGATCAAGGCCGTGGCGGCCAAGGCGACGCCCGCCGTGGTGGGCGTGCAAATCGGCAATTCTCGCGGCAGCGGGGTCATCGTCAGCCGGGACGGCCTGGTGCTTACTGCCGGCCACGTCGTCGGCAAATCCAATCAGCCGGTCACTTTTTTCTTCTCCGACGGCAAGACCGCCAAGGGGAAGACGCTGGGCATTTTCGCCTCCGCCGACGCGGGGATGATGAAGATCACCGATCCCGGCAAATATCCCCACGTGAAACTCGGTCATTCGGCCGAGTTGCAGCCGGGCCAGTGGTGCCTCGCCCTCGGCCACCCGCTGGGTTACCAGCCCGGCCGGCCCCCGGTCCTGCGCATCGGCCGGATTCTCAACGTCCACCCGCCGATGATTCAAACCGATTGTCCGATCGTGGGGGGCGACTCCGGAGGGCCGCTGTTCGACCTCTCGGGCCGGGTCATCGCCATCAACAGCCGTATCAGCGCTTCGACCGCCGCGAATTTCCACGTCGCCATCGACGTCTTCCGGGACACTTGGGACCGGCTGCGGAAAGGCGACGTCTGGAACGTCGACTTGCCCCGCCGCGAGAGCAGGGAAGTGAAAAACGCCTTCGCCGAAATCGTGGCCACGGCCTCGAAATGCGTCGTCCGCGTGAAATGCGACGGCCATGACGCTGCCCTGGGCACGATCGTCGGACCCGACGGCTGGATCCTGACCAAGGCCAGCCAACTGAAAGGTGAAATCACCTGCCGCTTCCGCGACGCCCGGGAACTGGAAGCCCGGATCGTGGGCATCGACCGGGCCTTCGATCTGGCGATGCTCAAGGTCGAAGCGTCGCGGCTGCCCGACATCTCCTGGAAACCGCAGCCGTTGGAGGTCGGCCAATGGGTCGTCTCGCCCGGACTCGGCGGGGAACCGCTGGCCCTGGGCATCGTCGGCGTTCCGTGCCGGAAAATACCGCCCGTCCGCGGCGTGTTGGGCATCCGCCTGAATGAAAACATCGCCAGTCCGCCCCGGATCGAAGAGGTTCTGCCCCTGACGCCCGCCGACAAGGCCGGCGTTAAATCGAAGGACCTGATCACCCACTGCGAAGGCGAACCGGTTGAAACGATCGAAAAACTCCGCTCCCTCCTTCAGCACCATCGGCCCGGCGATCAGGTTGCCCTCACCCTGCGCCGCGGCAAGGAAATCCTCCGGTTGGAACTGAAGCTGGCCAGGATCGCAACTCCCGCCGCCCACCAACAAATGTTGATGAACAGCATGGGCGTCGGAGTCAGCGGCCGGGCGGACGATTTCCCCGTCGTTTCGCAACACGATTCCGTGCTGCGGCCCGTGGATTGCGGCGGCCCGCTGGTCGATCTCAGCGGCCGGGTCGTCGGCGTGAACATTGCCCACGCCGGTCGCACCGAAACCTACGCCGTCCCCGCCAGTGTCCTCTACCAGGCAATGTACCAACTGATGTCCGGGCGGTTCAGTCCCCAAATCCTCGCCGAAAAAGAAGCGGCCGAAAAGAAAGTCCGCCAGGAGAAATTGGCCCGAGAAAAAAAAGCCGCCGAGGAACAGGCGGCCCGCGAAAAGAAGATCGCCGAAGAAAAAGCCGCTGCCGAGAAGGCCAAGAAGGCCGCGGAAGAGAAAGCCGCTGCTGAGAAGGCAAAGAAGGCTGCCGAAGAGAAAGCTGCCGCGGAAAAAGCGGCACAAGAAAAGGCAGCCGTAGAAAAGAAGGCCGCGGAAGAGAAAGCGGCCCAAGAGAAGGCGGAAGAGAAACCCCCTGTCCCGCAATCTCCCCCATCCCAACCGTCTCCCGCCGAGCAGGTCCCCTCTCCTCCACCCGCGCCGGACGACCGCTGATGCTCAAGATGGTTATCGTTTATGGAATCTTAGGAAAGGAATGTCGTAATCTTTCATCTGACCCGCTCGTACGACATTGTTAATCTGATCCTCAATAGCCCCGGTACCAGTGCAGCCAGCAGGGCATTTTCCCACACACTGCCGGCACAAGTGCCGGGGCTAAACGTTCTTTGTTTCACGGTCCTCTTAATGAATCCAGAGTATTCCCGGAGGCCCGGGTAAAAATGGTGAGACCACCGAGGTTCTCCGCCGGGGGGCCGAGAAACCAACTGGAGCACCAGCCGACGGCCACGCAGACGAAGATGCCGATGCCGCCGTAGAGGAAGAAGTGGAGTTCGGTGCACTGTTTGACCAGGTAGAGGACCACGATGCTGGTGAAGGCGCCGCAGAGCGCACCGCTCCCGTTGGCCCGGCGGGTGAATATGCCCAGGGCGAAAAGACCCGCCAGGGCGCCGCCGGCCAGGCCAAGCAGGGCAATGAAGCTGTCCCACAACGACTCGATGTTCAAGCGGACCATCAGGCAGGCGACGCCGGTCATCACGGCGCCGACCAACAAGGTGACCCACCGCGCCAGGCGGAGATTAGCGCGGTCGGATGAGTCCGGCTTCAGCCGGCGGTGGAAGTCGGTGACCCAGCAGGTAGCCAGGCTGTTGAGGCTGCCGGAGAGCGTGGATTGCGCGGCGGCGAAGATCCCGGCCACGACCAAGCCGCCCAGCCCGACGGGCATCTCCCGGACGATAAACAGGGGGAAGACGGCGTCGGTTTTGATCGACGGGTCGAACTGCCCGGGATGCATTTTATAGAAGACGTAAAGGGCCGTGCCCACTGCAAAAAACAGGGCCGAACCGGGAAGGGCCAACAGCGCGTTGGTCCAGATCGAGCGCGCCGCCCGGCGGGTGTCCGCCGTGGTGATGTACCGCTGCACCACGTCCTGCTGGGCGGTATAAGGGATGAAGTTGGAAAAAAAGTAACCGATGAAAATCACCCACACCGTGCCGGCGGTCAGGTCCCCGCTCCAATCGAGCCGTTCGAAGAACTTGCCCTCGGCATGAGCGGTTTGCCACAGTCCTGCCAGTCCGCCTTCGACGTTGAAGGCGATCAGGATCAGCGCCGCCAGCGCCCCGCCGAGGAGCACGACCGTCTGCACGACGTCGGTCCAGACCACGGCCTCGATGCCGCCCACGACGGTATAGAGAATGCAAAGGGCGCCCATCAGGACAATGCAAAAATAGATGTCCAGCGAACTGACCGTGGCCAGGGCCAACGCGGGCAGGAAGAGGACGATCGCCATCCGGCCGGTGATCAGCACCATAAAGGAGACGCTGCCGAACCACCGCACCGCCAGGTTGAACCGTTTCTCGAGGTATTCGTAGGCCGAGGTGACGTCGAGTTGGCGGTAAAAAGGGAGGTAAAAGCAAACGACCAGCGGCGTCATGGCGGGGATGGCCAGGATCTGAAAATAGTAGGACCAATCGGTGGCGAAGGCCTTGGCGGGGATCGCCATGTAGGTGATCGAGCTGAGCATCGTGGCGTAGATGCTCAAACCCGCCGCCCACCAGGGGATCCGCTGGCCGCCGCGGAAGAAGTCGTTGGTACTCTTGTTGTGCCGGGAACACCAGAAACCGATCCCCACCATGCAGAACAAATACCCGAACAAGGCCAGGTAGTTGATCCAACCGAAAGTAGCCCGCTTCGGGATGGGCTCGACTTCGACGATCCCCGGGCTGCGCACTCCCGGTCGAACTTCGCCGCTGGGGACGACAAAGCCGTTGCCCCAAGGCACTAGTGGCGTCGTGACGCGGGGAACCTGGGACTCAGGGATCCGATCCAACAGCGTCCAGGTGTCAGTAACCGTTTGATAAGCCAGGACCGAGCGGGAAAAGCCTCGGTGGGCGGCGAAGACGTTCTCCTGCGCCTGGGCTCCGTCGTCGCCTCCCAGGACCGCAAGCTGCATTTGCCCCAGCGGCATCGCGGGACTGGGCGCCGCCGCCACGGATTGGGGCGTCGCGGCCACGGTTTGCCAGCCCTTGCCCGGCGTGTAACGATAAGTGTCGTTCAGGTACACCCGGAGGGATTCCCCGAGAGACGATCCCGGCACCAGGTTCACGCCGCTTATGAGAAAAAAACTGCCGTCTTGCGCTCCCGCGACGGCCAGCATCCGCGCCGGCCCCGGCCAAGGCGCCCGTCGTTCCCAACGCCACTCGGAACGAGGCCTTTTCAGGTCCATGGCCCATAAGGTCTTCAGCGCCGTGGAGGCATGAGGACTATTGAGGCCGCCGGCCAGGTAGAGGGTGTCCTCGAGAACTGCGCCACAGGCAAAAGCCACCGTTTGCGGGAGGCGGGGCAGTTCGCAGAGAACGATTTTTCCCTTCCTCCATTGGAGCAGAAAGGCCTCGGAATAATGCCGATCCGCGTCACCGCCCCCGATGCAAACGACCCCTTCCCTGGACGACAAGGAGACGCCGTAGGCGAGGGGACGCGGGAGTCTCATATCGCAGATTTTCCAGGGACCGGCACGGTTTGGGAGGACATAGATGCGATCAGACCAAACCTTTTGCCCACCTTCCCAGGGTGTCTTGTCCGGAAAATTTGCGCCTCCGGCAGCGATCAATGCATCTTTAGAAACGCCGGCATACATTCCCGCGAAACCAAGGGGATCGGGCAAATCGGGCAAACGCCGCCATTGCAGCACGGCACCCGACGGCGTGCCGTGGTTCTCCTTCGCCCGGGCAGGAAGGGCGGGCATCGTCAACAATAACAGTAAAAGAACAACTCCTACTCGACTTTTCTTCTTCGAAGAAGAGAAATACTTTCGATGCCTTCCGAACGTGCCGCTGGAAAAAGCCATGATAAAAAAATTCAGCGCGGGCGAATGTTTACAGGGATTCCAGTTGATTAAATCATCTAGCCGGCGGCTAACAGCCGCCGAGAACAGATTCACATATCTCTCGGCGGCTGCCGGCCGCCGGCTATTGGATGCAACAAGAACAACTTGACATCCAATACACTCTCGCTCCGTGGTGGTCCTAATTAGTTTCTGTTGCGGAAAGTGAAATGGGATATTTTCAGGATTAGGGCTTGGCAAGAAAAAGACGCATCTTTATCTTCTTGGA
>JAFGPV010000112.1 GCA_016936015.1 Pirellulales bacterium | reverse complement strand
CTCCAAGAAGATAAAGATGCGTCTTTTTCTTGCCAAGCCCTAATCCTGAAAATATCCCATTTCACTTTCCGCAACAGAAACTAAGTAAGACTGATCACCCCCGGCCGCGGCGGAAAAAGGAACAACCATCACTATGGCCACTATCCCTCCAACCGTCATTGTACTGGCTGGTCCAAACGGAGCGGGAAAGACGACCGCAGCGCCGTCACTACTAAGGGAAACCTTGGAGGTCGTGGAATTCGTCAATGCGGACACCATCGCTCAAGGTTTGGCGGCATTTAGTCCGGAGCTGGTTGCCCTGAAAGCCAGCGCCATCATGCTTGCCCGACTGAAAGAATTAGGTTTTCAGCAACGCAGTTTTGCCTTTGAGACGACGCTCGCCAGCCGATCTTTGGCGCCCTGGCTCGCCGAACTGATTCAAACAGGTTATGAATTCCATCTGGTCTTTCTCTGGTTGCCCAGCGTTGAATTCGCCTTGCACCGGGTAGCCGATCGCGTGCGGATGGGCGGCCACGACGTGCCCGCGGAGACGGTTCGCCGCCGATACCATGCGGGATTGCGGAACTTCTTTTCGATGTATCAGCCTCTGGCAAACAAATGGCGAAGATATGATAATTCAAATGTGAATACTTTGCGATTAATCGCATCAGGAAAAGGCGATTCCGTCGAGCGAGTAGATGATGAAACTATCTGGCGACAAATTGAAAAGGAATACGCCCATGACAAATAATGAAGAAAAAAACATTTCCCAATTATTTGAAGAGGGAACGCCCATCGACAACGCCATCCTTGCCGCGGGTAGAAACGCCATTCTGGAACACAAGCAAAAGGGCCAGCCGCTAGTCGTTTGGCGCGACGGCAAGACCGTCCTCATCCCGCCGGAGGAGTTGGATGAACCATCCGTTCCCAGAATAAATCCTCGATGATTCCCAAAATGAGTTTCTGGGGCGTTGGGCCGAGCATCATGCTGCCGTCGCTGGCCTATATCGTTCCGGCGGGGTTGGCAACGTTGTTCTGGCCCGACGTCTGCCTGATTCAATCGATTTCCCACGGCGTTTTCCTGGCGGCCGGAGGGCTGTTGTTGGTCCTCGGGCTGCCGCTGTTGTTTGTGGCGGGCCGAGCGCTGGTCCGCACCCATCAGCGCGACGAGCTGCTGACCACGGGCGTCTATGCGCTGTCGCGCAATCCCATTTATGCGATCTGGATCTTCCTCATCTTTCCGGGCCTGATGCTGCTGGCACGTTCCTGGCCGCTGCTGCTGACGCCGATTTTCACCTACCTGCTGTTCAAGGTCCGCATTCGCCGGGAGGATGAATATCTGGAGGCGCGCTTCGGCGAAAGCTACCGAAAATATCGGCGCGAAGTCGGCGAACTGCTGCCACGGCTGAAAAGACGCATCAGGCAGTGACCACGTTCCGCGGCGCGCCGGCCAGGAAGGCACGGAGGTTTTCCACCGCTTCGTCCAGCAACCGTTGTCTGGCTCTTTTCGACGCCCAGGCGATGTGCGGGGTGATGCAGCAGTTCCTGGCCCGCAGCAGCGGGTGGTCGGGCGGGGGAGGCTCCTCGGTCAGCACGTCCAGCCCTGCGCCGGCCAGGCGGCCGGCATTGAGCGCCTCGGCCAGGGCCGGCTCGTCGATCAGGCCGCCCCGGCTGGTGTTGATGAGAAAGGCCGTCGGTTTGAGAAGCGCTAACCGCTCGGCGTTGATGAGTTTGTCGGTCTCCGGAGTCAGGGGGCAGTGCAGACTGATCACGTCGCTTTCGCGCTGGAGTTCATCCAATTCAACGTGTGACTCTGGTCCTGCTGCCCTCACCCCGTCCCTCTCCCGGAGGGAGAGGGAGTACGCGGGATCGTAAGCCAAAACTTTCATTCCGAAGGCGGCGCCGAGCTTCGCCACCGCTTGGCCGATTTGGCCCAGGCCGATCAGCCCCAGCATCAAGCCGTTCAAGTCGATCAGGGGCCAATCCCAATAGCAGAAGTCGGGACAGTTCGACCAGCGGCCCGCAACCACGGTCCGGCCGTGATCGGCCGCGTGCCAGGCCAGGTTCAACAGATGGGCGAAGACCATCTGGGCCACGCTGCCGGTGGCGTAGCGGGGGACGTTGGTCACGACGACGCCCCGCTCTCCCGCTGCGGACAGGTCGACGACATCGTAGCCCGTAGCCAACACCCCGACGTACCGGAGCGCCGGAAGTTGGGCGAGTGTCTGCCTGCTGAGCGGTGTCTTATTCGTCAGCAGCGCCTCCGCCCCGGCCGACCGGGCGACGATCTCCTCCGGCGGCGTCCGCACGTAGATCTGCACGCCGCCAAGCCGCTCCAGTTCCGCCCAGCTCAAGTCGCCGGGATTTAAAGCGTAACCGTCGAGCACCACGATCTGCATGGGAGTGATCCTTGAGGAGATGCGGCAGCCCGCCGCATCAAGGGAACAGTGTTTTTAACCATTTTTCCAGGAAGCGGCAAGATGCCGCTTCACCTTTCTGCACCGGGAACCGTTTCAGAACAATATTTCGGCTTCCCCCGAGAATGCTCCGCGGCAGATTAAGCGGTTTGGCGGACCATCAGTTCCGGAGGGATGACGACTGAACGGAGCTTTTTATCGCCGGGATCTTCCATCATCGCCGTCAGCAGGTCCAATGCCGTTGCGATGATTTCCTCGAAGCGGAAATTGATGGTGGTCAGATTCGGCACGGCAAAGGGCATCGTCACGTCGTTGCCCCAGCCGACGACGCCCACGTCGTCGGGAGTCCGGAGTCCCTTGTAGTACAAGGCGTGAATGATCCCCAAAGCGCTGCTGTCGCTGTTGGCGATGATCGCATCGGCTTGCAGCCGCCCGATCAACTCTTCCACGAATCCCACGTAACTGGGATTTCGCAGCGTCGCGCCCTGAAAGGTCACGGAAAACCGGCGAGGATCGTCGTCAATTTCCAACTCCCGGCACACTTGCTGGAACGCTTCCGCCCGGGAGCGGCTCATCAACGAGTCGGGATCCTCGAGCACTTGCACGATCCGCCGCCGTCCCTGCCGGTGGAGATGGGTTACGGCCTGCCGTATGCCCTCGGCATGGTCTGTATCGACGTAATAGCCCTGGCCGAAATCGGGCCGGCCGAGTACCGAAACGACCCGGGGAAGGATGTCGAAGGCGCCCCGCAAGAGCGGCCATAGCGCATCGTTGCCGAAGGCCACGAAAATCAGGCCGTCGATCCCCCGGCCGGCATAGTCGGCCACGTACTTTTTCAGCGACTCGACCGATTGATTCGCCTGGGCGGCCAACACCCGATAACCCCGCTGATCGGCCAGCCGATGCATCCAGGAAAGAATCCGCAGCTCCGTGGGATGCATCCAATCGTTGGCCAAGATCCCCAACACCCCGCTGCGCTTGCCGGCCAACTGCTGGGCGGCACGATTGGGAGTGTATCCCAACTCCCTCGCGATGGCGCGGATCCGCTGGGCGGTCTTCTCACTGACGCGAATGTACCCCTTGCCCGTCCCCATCAGTACGTGCGAGACGGCCATCCGGGATACTTTCGCCCGTTGCGCGATGTCACTCATCTTGACGCGACTGGTGGGATTTCGGGACATGGTTAATAGGAGATTATGTAACCGCTCAAATCCTAACGTTGCTTAACAATCATTTTCCTGGACCAGACCTAAAACGGCTCCCGATCGTTTGTCCAACGCAAAAAAAGCCCTGGAATATCGGATTTTTTTTGGAAAGAGGTCTGATCAAGTTTTAGAAGAAACCGCCTAGCGGAATACGCTGAACGATATGTTTTGGTGGGATTTATTGAAGACAAGCCGAAATATCAGATTCAGTGTATTTTTGTGTTTTGTAATATTTCCTAAATGTTACTGCTCCGTGAGAGGAAATGGACTGACTATGAAAGAGATCGTCTCGTACGTCATTCTGAGCGGAACAATAACTTTGGAAAACCTCGTAGTTTCTTCATTTTGCTCATAATGACAATGATGGTGGTATAACGACCCCCCTATGGAAACATGCTTTATACACCAAGTTATATGATATATTTCTGATGTCAAGGTTGTTTTAATAATGCTTTTTATTATTCATCAATATTACTTCTATCGGCTGGTACGATATCCCCATGTTTTTCTAAATTGAGGATATCGGTTCTTGCAAGTAGGCATATCGGGGGGGGCTGATTTCCTGCGAAGTGAAGGACCGACCATTGACTATTATATTCCGGGAGGGAATCGGGGAGTGAAGTCGCAGGGCCGTCGCTGTTGAATCACAATGCGATCAACGAAAAATCACAAGAAATAAAAAAAGCCCTTGTAAAACAAGGGCTTGTGCGAGTCTTCGTGAAACCTTGCAATAGGATATCAAGCTATAGAGCGGAGAGGACAGGATTCGAACCTGCGGACCAGTTTCCCGGTCATCGGTTTAGCAAACCGACGCTTTCGACCACTCAGCCACCTCT
>JAFGPV010000111.1 GCA_016936015.1 Pirellulales bacterium | reverse complement strand
TGATGAAACGCCGCATCGCAGGCTGGAATGCCGATTTCCTCCTGCAAGTGCTTACCGGAAACACAGTTAGTTTGCGATAGCCCTGGATTGTCCGCTGATCTACAAGCCGGGAGCGCCAGCGCGATCCATGAACTGAACTGCAGAAACCATCGAAGAGAATTCATCATGCCCAATCCCCTTTTCCCACGATCATTCCCTAGCCGGCGGCTAACAGCCGCCGAGAGATATCCGCATACCCCGCGGCGGCTGTTAGCCGCCGGCTAGGAAACATTATCCATCTGAGGGACTTCGTTTTCCAGAGATTCCAATAAAAAAGCCCGCTCGGCGGGGCAGGAACCGAACGGGCAAGAGAATGGGAAAGCTTTCCTTCGCTTCAGAGTATTCGTCTCCCCGGGAGGTGTCAAGAGTGCGGAAAAATATTTTCGCTCCGGAGGCGATTTTTTTCGCCGAGGGCCGTTAAAATTGAAATATTCATCCTAAAACAAATAAAACAGTTGTATGTGTTTTTATTCTAATCCGGCTGCACGGAATTCTTTTTTCCGGGAAGAAATCTCACTCCTTGCGGCGCGCAGACGGGCGCTGTAAACTGGTGGATTCTTTTATCGTATGTAGGTTATGCCTCAGCATAACGTCCTTTCTGCCAAGTGGTTTTGTTATGCTGAAGCATAACCTACGGGATGATGGTTCTTCCGGATTTCATGCTTCAACTTGAGGAGTTTTACCGTGACTGAGCGACGCTTCGTGACCGTCGACGGCAATGAAGCGACGGCCAATATTGCCCACCTATGCAACGAGGTGATGGCCATCTATCCGATTACCCCCTCGTCCGGTCTGGGCGAGATGCCGGACGCCTGGGCGGCGGCCGGGCGAAAAAACGTCTTCGGCACCGTGCCCGACGTGGTCGAACTGCAATCCGAGGCCGGGGCCTCCGCCGCGGTCCACGGCTCCTTGCAGGCCGGGGCGATTACGACCACCTTTACCGCCTCGCAGGGCCTGCTGCTGATGATCCCCAACATGTTCAAGATCGCCGGCGAGTTGACTCCCGCGGTCTTTCACGTGACGGCCCGGACGATCGCCACGCACGCCCTGAGCATCTTCGGCGACCACGGCGACGTGATGGCCTGCCGCTCGACCGGCTGGGCGATGCTGGCCTCCGGCTCGGTGCAGGAGGCGCAGGACATCGCCCTGATCGCCCAAAGCGCCACGCTCGAGGCCCGGGTGCCCTTCGTGCATTTTTACGAGGGCTTTCGGATCTCTCACGAAGTGAACAAGATCGAGCAGCTTACCGAGGACGACGTGCGGGCGATGATCGACATGGAACTGGTCAATGCCCATCGCCGCCGGGCGATGTCGCCGGAGCGGCCCATTCTGCGCGGCACGGCTCAGAATCCCGACGTCTTCTTCCAGGCCCGCGAGACGTGCAATCCGTACTACGATAAGTGCGCCGCCATCGTCCAGAAGCACATGGACAAGTTCGCCCAGCTCATCGGGCGGCAGTATCGCTTGTTCGATTACGTTGGGGCGTCGGACGCCGAGCGGGTGGCGGTCGTCATGGGTTCCGGCGGCGGCGTGGTGGAAGAGGCCGTCGAGAAACTGGTGGCCGACGGGGAGAAGGTCGGCGTGTTGAAAGTGCGGCTCTATCGGCCCTGGGACTGCGGCGCCTTTGTCCGGACGCTGCCGAAGAGCGTCAAGAAAATCACCGTCTTGGACCGGACTAAAGAGCCTGGTTCCGCCGGCGAGCCGTTGTATCAGGACGTGCTCACCGCGCTGGCCGAGTGCTGGCGGGATTACGCCGGCGCGGCGCCGATGCCGCTGGTCGTCGGCGGGCGGTACGGACTCTCCTCGAAGGAGTTCACCCCGGCGCAGGCGGCGGGCGTGCTGGCGAATCTCGCCCAGCCGAAGCCGAAAAATCATTTCACCGTCGGCATCGTCGACGATGTGACGCACACCAGTCTGGACTACGATTCCGAGTTCAACACCGAAGGGGACGACGTGACCCGGGCGGTGTTCTTCGGATTGGGGAGCGACGGCACGGTCAGCGCCAACCGGAACTCGGTCAAGATCATCGGCGAGAACACGCCGTATCACGCGCAGGGCTATTTCGTCTACGATTCGCGGAAGGCCGGCTCGATGACCACCTCGCACGTGCGGTTCAGCCCGCGGCCAATTAAAGGTTCGTACCTGGTGCACCGGGCGAATTTCGTGGCCTGCCACCAGTTCCACTTCCTGGAACGGATCGACGTCCTTTCGATGGCCGAGCCGGGGGCGACTTTCCTGCTAAACAGCCCCTACGGCCCCGACGAGGTCTGGGATCACCTCCCCGCCGAGGTTCAGAAGCAAATTATCAACAAGAAGCTGAAATTCTACGTGGTCGACGCCTACCGGGTAGCCCGGGAGACGGAGATGGGCGTGCGGATCAACACGATCATGCAGACCTGCTTCTTCAAGCTGGCCGCGGTGATCCCGCCCGAGCAGGCCATTGCCGAGATCAAGGGCGCGATCCAGAGGACCTACGGCAAAAAGGGCGCGAAGATCGTCGAGAAGAACAACGCCGCCGTGGACGGGGCGCTGTCCGCCCTGTTCGAGGTGAAGTATCCGCCGCAGGTCAGCTCGAAGCTGCACACCCTGCCGGCCGTGGCCGGCGAGGCCCCGGAGTTCGTCAAGAACGTGCTGGGGATGATGATCGCCTACCGCGGCGACGACCTGCCCGTCAGCGCCCTGCCCTGCGACGGGACCTTTCCCACGGGCACCACCCGCTACGAGAAGCGGAGCGTGGCCCAGGACATTCCGATCTGGGATCCGAAAATCTGCACGCAGTGCGCGCTCTGCTCGCTGGTCTGCCCGCACGCCTCGATCCGCATCAAGGCGGTCGATCCGGCCCGGCTGGCCAAGGCCCCGGAAGGTTTTCAGACGGCCGATTGGAAGGGGAAGGAGTATCCCGGCTGGAAGTTCGTGGTGCAGGTGGCCCCCGACGATTGCACCGGCTGCGGGCTGTGCGTGGAGGCGTGTCCCGCCAAGGACAAGGAGAAGGTCAAGCACAAGGCCATCGACATGGCGTGGAAGCTCGACCACCTGGAGCGGGAGCAGGCCAACTGGGACTTCTTCCTCACGCTGCCCGACGCCGACCGCACGCAGGTCAAGGCCGACACGCTCAAAGGCTCGCAGTTGCTGCTGCCGCTGTTCGAGTTCTCCGGGGCCTGCGCCGGCTGCGGCGAGACCCCCTACGTCAAGCTGCTGACCCAATTCTTCGGCGACCGGATGCTGATCGGCAACGCCACGGGCTGCTCGTCGATTTACGGCGGCAACCTGCCCTGCACGCCGTACACGGTCAACGCCGACGGCCGCGGGCCGTCGTGGTCCAACTCGCTCTTCGAGGACGCCGCGGAGTTCGGCTACGGCTTCCGCCTGGCCATCGACCAGAACACCAAGTTCGCCCACGAACTGCTCCGGCGGCTCGGCGGTCAGCTTGGCGGCGAAATGATCTCGGCGCTGATCGACAACCCGCAGGAAACCGAGGAGGATCTGGCCCGGCAGCGGAAGCTCGTGGCGGAATTGAACAAGAAACTGGCTTCCATCAACTCGCCCGACGCCAAGAACCTGCTGGCCCTGACCGACTACCTGATCCGCAAGAGCGTCTGGAGCTTCGGCGGGGACGGCTGGGCCTACGACATCGGCTTCGGCGGCCTGGACCACGTGCTGGCCTCCGGCCGCGACGTCAACCTCTTGGTGCTCGACACCGAGGTGTACTCGAACACCGGCGGCCAGGCCTCAAAATCGACCCCCCGCGGGGCCGTGGCCAAGTTCGCCGCCGCCGGAAAGAAGAGCTGCAAGAAGGACCTCGGCCTGATCGCCATGTCCTACGGCAACGTGTTCGTCGGCTCGATCTCGCTGGGAGCCAACCCGATGCACGCCATCCGGACCATCAGGGCGGCCGAGTCGTACCGCGGGCCGTCGCTGCTGATCGCCTTCTCGCACTGCATCGGCTGGGGCATCGACATGTCCACCGGCATGGGCGTGCAAAAGGACGCCGTGGCCTGCGGCTACTGGCCGCTGTACAGCTTCGACCCCCGCAATGAAGAGCATCCGTTCCAGCTTACCAGCAAGAAACCGACCGGCGCGTACAAGGATTTCGCCATGAAGGAGGCCCGGTTCGCGATGCTCACCCGGTCGAAGCCGGAGGAGGCCCAGCGACTGGCCGTCCTGGCCCAGCAGGATATCCTCAAGCGCTACCATTTTTACGAACAACTGGCCAACGTCAGCCGCTCGGCGGTTGCCGAACAGGCCCAAGCCACCGTCGGTGACGGCAACGGCGAAACAAAAACCGCTGAAGCGAAAAAGGTGGGAGCATAAGAGGGACGTTGGCAATCCAATAATGCAATCCGTTTAGCAGCCGCCGGTACGGCGGCTCCGTATTACGGCGAAAATCCAGGGCCGCCGTGCCGGCGGCCGCTAAACATCATCACGTTGCAGGAGCCATAACCGATGAGCGTGAATTTATCGACCAAATATCTCGGCCTTTCCTTGAAGAATCCGCTGGTGGTGGCGGCCTGCCCGCTCAGCGGAAAGGTAGACATGCTGGCCCGGCTGGAAGAGGCGGGGGCCGCCGCGGCCGTCCTGCCGTCGTTGTTCGAGGAGCAGATCGAGCACGAGGCGGCGGAATTGACCAAGGTCCACGAATTCGGCACCGAGAGCTTTGCCGAGGCGCTGACCTATTTTCCCGAGCCGCAGGACTACCGCACCGGCCCCGAGGAATATCTCGAAACCCTCGAAAAGGCGAAAAAGACGGTGAAATTTCCGATCATCGCCAGCTTAAACGGCACCAGCCGCGGCGGCTGGATCCGCTACGCCAAGATGATGCAGGAGGCCGGCGCCGACGCCCTCGAATTGAACATCTATTACGTGGCCACCGATCCGACGACCGGCGCCGCGGAGGTCGAAACCCAATACCTCGACCTGGTCGCGGCGGTCAAGCAGTCGATTTCCATCCCCCTGGCCGTCAAGATCGGACCGTACTTCAGCGCGATGGCCAACATGGCCCGGCGGCTGGTCGAGGCCGGCGCCGACGGGCTGGTGCTCTTCAACCGCTTCCTCCAGCCCGACATCGACCTGGACACGCTGGAGACGACGCCCCAACTGGAATTCAGCAGTCCTTCCGAATTGCTCAAGCCGCTGCGCTGGGTGGCGATCCTCCACGGCCGGATCAACTGCTCGCTGGCGATCACCAGCGGCATCCACGACGCCGCGGGGATGATCAAAGCCATCCTGGCCGGCGCCGACGTGGGCATGGTCGCCTCGGTGCTCTACGAGGAAGGGCTGGAGCAGATCAACTCCATCCTGGTGGAGATGGAAGACTGGATGGAGGAAAAGCAGTATGAGTCGGTCGCGCAGATGCAAGGCTCGATGAGCCAGGAGAACTGCCCCGATCCCGAGGCCTTCGCCCGGGGCAACTACATGAAAACCCTCACCTCCTTCACCGGCCGGCCGATTTAGTTGGTCGTCGGTCGATGGTCGATAGTCGAGTGCATTGAACGACAATCGACCAACGAATTACTTCAGGTCCGACCGATCAAAGCGATGCATCCGCCGCGCCGCCGGCGCCGTCGGGATTTCCGACTTCCTCGATGCAGTTCTTTTCGCGGTTTTTCCGGGACTTCAAGGGATCGAAGATCCGCCCGTTGGAGACGATGTAGACGCCCGGGGGGAGGCATTGGACGGCGGCCAGGGCGGAACCGATGTTAAACGCCGCGTCGGTCATGCGGAACAGCGCCGGCTGCATCGAACCGGTCAGGACGATCGTCTTGCCGGGCAGGTCCAGGAGCCGCCGGGCGGTTTCGATCATCGTATCGGTCCCGTGCGTAATCACCGCCCGGGGACAGGGATCGGCCGCCACGCGGCGGCGGATCAACTGCCGGTCCTCCTCGGTCATGTCGAGGCTGTCCTTGCTCAGGATCGGTTCGACGTCGTAGTCCGTCGTGACCCGGGCTTCCTTGAGGATCTCGGCGACGCGGGGCGTGCCCACCTCGTAGTCGCTCTTGGCGTCGAAATACACCTTATCGATCGTTCCGCCGGCGGTAAAGAATTTGATTTGCATGGAGGTTGCGGATGAAAAATTCGGTTTCATTAGCCGGCGGCCGGCAGCCGCCGCGATGTACGAGAATATCCCTCGGCGGCTGTTAGCCGCCGGCTAGAAGGAATGATTTCCCGGAATTCAAACAACGGGAACCATCATAGCTTTTCCGGGAGACTCGATCAATTCGCCTTTACGCCAGTCCGCGGAGGCGGCGGAGGATCCATTCGACGGCCAGCAGCAATAGAAAGGCGAGCCAGACGGCGGGGCGGTCCCAGGCGGGCTGCCGGGAGACGGCCAGTTCGCCCGGGGCCGGCCGAAAATCCGACAACAGCCCCTTCAGGTCCTCCGCGGCGCGGAGCACCTTGCCGCCGCTAACGCGGGCCAGTTCCTCCAGGCGTTCTGGATCGGGCTGGGGATTGCGGAACTCCTCCGAGTCGTTCAGGACTTGCACGTCGAGGATCCCCTGGGCGGCCACGGCGTTGCGGTCCCAGGCCGTCACTTCCAGCGAAAGGGTCCGCAGCGAGGGGGAAGGCCCGGCCGCGGCGGTCCGCAGCGCGCCGAGCGGCGGCACGGGGATCCGCCCGCGGTACGCCGCGTCCCGGTTGCCCGGCAACAGCGACGCCTCGCCCAGAAGAACCGGCATGTTCCGCTGGAGCCCGCGGGGATCGCGAAACGGCGCCTTCAGCCGGGCGGTGAGCCGATAGCGGCGGGTTTCTTCCAGCTTCTCGTCGTAGGCCCGGGCGGTGATTTCGATCGGCTGGCCGGGCCGGTAGATGACCTTGTCGGTTTCGATCCGCAGCCGCTGGCATCCGCCGAGGGAGTTTTCACCCAGCCACTTCACCACGTTCCGCCAGAACTTGCGGAAGTAGCGGTTGTCGCCCTCGCCCCAATTGTTTTCGAACAGTTCGCCCCACTGCATCGTGGAGTCGGTGGTCATGGCGAAGGACCGCCCCCGGCCGTACTGCTGGCAGGCGAAGACCGGCATCACCTTGACGACCGGCAGCGGCCGATCGGTCACTCCCAACACGGTCGCGCCCGGTTTCGCGCGGTCGACCAGATCGGTGCCCAGGAATTGGGGCATGCGGGCGAGGATCCGGCGGTTTTGGACGGGATCGTCGACGATCCGCCAGATGGGATGCCGTTCGGCGGAGGCCGGCACGACGACGCGCAGCGGCGTTTGCAGGTAGCCTTCGCCGAACGACCCGGGATGGTCGCCGCTCATCTTGAAAGGAATCATTTTATCCCAGACCGTTTGGTCCCATTGGCCCGCCCCAAAGCTGGTGTGGCCGCCCACCATAGCGAATCCGCCTCCGCGTTGGTACACCAGCTCGGCGGTCCAATTGAGCTGATCCTGCGTGAACGCCCCCCGGTTGATGTCGCTGCAGATCACCACGTCGTAGCTGAACAACTCCGCCCGGGTTTGGGGATATCCCCGCGAAGGATCGTTGATGCGATAGAGGCGCTGGGCGGCGGTCGATTGGCGGGGGACTTCCATCACCAGGCACTCGATGTTTGGATCCTCGGCCAGGGCGTTGCGGATGTAGCGGTATTGGCCGCCGGGGGTCGCTTCCATGTAGATCACGCGGAGCCTCTTGACTTGCGAGGCGATCCGGAAGGGGACCCGGTTGTTCTCTTCCAGGGCCTCGCCCGGCAGCGGAGAGACTTCCAACACCAGTTCGCCGGCGGCGAGTCGGGATTCGATCGTCAGCTCGTGCGTCTGCGGCCCGCCGGCCAGCGTAATCGGCAATGTGACCAGCGGCCTGGCCCAGGGCGCGGCCGCCGACCGGATGCGGATCTCCGCCCGATGGCCCGCATATCCGTAACTGGCAAGCTGCACGCGGACCGACAGCCGCGTCCCGGGCGCGGCGGACCGCGGGATGGCAAGCTCCTGGACCACCACGTCGCCCAGCACGCTCCGGTCGCTGACCGGAAAGACGTGCAGGGGGACTTTCATCTTCCGGTAGCCGGCGGCGACTTCGCGGAAACCGGAGGTCTCCGTCGTCCGGCCGTCGGAAAAGACGACCACGCCGGCGGGCCGGTTGCCGCCAAACCGCGACGGGAGCCGCTCCAGGGCGTCCAGCAGCAGCGTGGCGTCGTCCTCGGCCCGAAGCTCCTCCAGGTTCGCGGTCGCCAGCATTTGCCGTCCGAAGCGGAACCGGCTGATCCGCAGGGGAGGACTCCCCGGCCCCCGCGGTTCGGTCTCCTGGAGCACCCGGCGGACCTGCTCCAACCGGCTGACGGGCCGATCCAGGGCCATGCTCTGCGAACAATCCACCAGGAACACCATCTCCGCCGGCCGCGACGGCGAGCGGATCTCGGTCACTTCCGTGGGATTCAACAGCAGGAGGATCAACAGCCCCAGGACGGCCGCCCGCAGCAGCAGGAACACCGTGCCCCGGGCCAGCGGCGACGTGGCCCAGCGCCGCGCAAGCCAGAGCAGCACCGCGCAACCGGCCAACAGGCCCAAATAGACCACGGCAGGATACGGGGGCAACCACTGAAGCGTCGTCATCGTGGATTATCGTAAATCGTCGGACAGGATTTTCAAATACTGCTCCACTTCCTTTTTATATTGCGGGGGCACCGGCTGGTCCGCGTCCAAGACGGCGTCCTTGAGGATGATCTCCTGGATCCGCACCTGGATTGCCCGGACGGCGCGGCGGACGGCCGCCGCGTAGCGCACCGGGGGATCGTAATATCCTCCCCGGTAGCGCCAGGCGTCGCCCTCGCCGCCCGCCCCGCCGCTTAACGCCTCCGCAAAGGCGCCGGCCTCTTCACCGAGCCTGTTGTCCGACTCGGCCAACGAGCGGAGCGCGTCGCGGAGCTCGGTCATCTTCTTTTCGATCTCGGCCCGTTGCCGCGCCGGAATCTGAAAACGGAGGTCTTTTTGCAGTTCGGCCGCCCGTTTCTCCGCGTCCTGCAGCGCCTCCAGGGTCGGCTCGAAATAGCCGCGGCGGACTACCTGGAGCTGCGCGGTCAGGTCCTCCAGCTTCTCGGCCGACCAGCGGATCTCGGGCCACGCCCGATCTTCCCGTCCACTCTCCAGGGCCTCGGCGGCCTTGCGGATCCGCTCGGCAATCTCCTCCGGCGGATTGGCTTGGGCCGCTTGGGAGACGGCCTCGGCGAATTCCGCGTCGTACTGTCCCGCCTCGCTCTCCACCTCGCGGAGGAGGTCGTCCAACGTCCGGGCCTCCTCGGCCTGGGCGCGCTGCCGGGCGGCTAGACGTTCCGTCGCGGACCGGTCCGTTGGACGACGACTTCCCCCGCTTCCCTTGCCTTGCCCTTCGCCTTGTCCCTCACCCTGTCCCTGTCCCGGGCTTTGACTCGGACTGGGAGTCTGTCCCGGGCTTTGACCCGGATTTTGATTCTCTTCCGCGGAGGGATTCTCTCCCTGCTCGCCTTTTTCGGATTTTCCTTGGCCTTCGCCCTCTTTCTCCGCTTCGCGCTGTCCCCGGGCGAGCTTCTGGGCGAGGCTTTCGGCGGCCTTAAGCTTCTCGGCCAATTCGGACGCCTTCAGGCCGGCCACGTGCCGGGCCAACCGCTCCAACTGATCGGCGGCCTCTTCCGCCTGCCGGCCGGCGTCGCCGTCGTTTTTCTTCCGCAGGCTCTCGGCGCTCTCCCGGATGGTGCGTTCGGCCTCGGCCATCCGCTCCTGGGCCAGGTCGCTCAGGGCCTCGTCTTCCTGCATCTTCCGCGCAAGTTCCGCCGCCTCTTCGGCGGCCTGCTCCTGCCGCTCGGCCGGGCTGCCCTCCTGCGGCGAAGTCTGTCCGCCGCCTTGCGAAGGGCTTTGAGACTTCGGCGGCGGCTGGTTCTTCGAGGCCGTCTGCTCGTCTTTTTCCGCCTCGTTGTTGTGCTCGGCCTGGATCTCCTCGGAGAATTCCCGCTCGGCCTTGGCCAGCTTTTCGAGCTTCTGCTGGACCTGGTTGTCCGGTTCCTGGTCTTCGTCTTCGGGGATCTCGGGCATGTTCTGCGACACCTGGTAGTCCAACTGCCGCATCGGGTTGGACGAGCCGCCGCCCTGGGCCAGGTATTTCCGGAGGTTCTGCCGGGCCTCGATCAGTCCCGCCAGCGCCGCCTCCTCGTAGCGGCGGGCCGGCTTGATGCTCTTCCGCTCCAGTTCGGTGGTGGCGGAGCGCATCGCCTCGGCGGCCCGATCCAGACAGGGGACCGGACCGACGCGCTGGGCGATCGCCTCGGCAAACTTGGCCGTGGCCTTGGCCAACTCGCGCTCGTACCGGGTCAGACGCCGGGCGCTGCGGTCGTCGACAATTGGTTTGGCGGATTGGGCAAAAGTGCGTTGCAAATTAATTCGCTGCCGGCTGATCAACTCTTCAAGAGTTGTGGATTGGCCCATTCACGTCCCGCCCGCTTTCAGGATCTGATACTCCCGCTTATAGGGCCGGATGTCGATGTAGTGCACCTCCGAGACCGCGCGGTGCGCGCCGCCCGGGCAGTTGTCCTCGGCGAAGGCGTAGTAGACCACGCCGCCGGGGAACTGCACCGGGTGCTCCTCCAGGTACAGCGTCGCCAGGCTCGAAAGCGAGACCGGCCGCTGCGGATCGTCGTCGAGGCGCAGCACCTTCTCCGGCCCGTCGCCGATCTGGTACGCGATGCCCACCTTCGTCAGGCCGTAATCGTCCCGGGCCGCCGCCTGGATCGTCACCTCCGTGGTCGGCGTCGCCTCGATAATCACCTGCGGTTTGAGCAGCCGGACCGTCGGCTGGCGGTCGGGCCGGACGGAGATGCGAAACCGGCGCGGTTCGAGCTTCATGCCGTCGGCGGCCTCGGCCTGAATTTCGTACTCCAGGTCCCGGGTCACGCGATTCAAGACGCCGCACAGCACGTTCCCCTCGATCGCCAGGGGGACTGCCGGCAAGGCCTGGGCGGAAGCACCGGCCTTTTTACCCGGCGTGATCCGCAACTGGGCAATTTGCGCCGGGCGGTCGAGCGTAAAGCGGAACCGGACCGCCGAGCCTTCGGGAACCGAGAAATCCCCCTTCTTCACCGTTCGGGATTTCTTCCCGGTATAGGCCGGAGCCTCGATGTCGGCCTCGATCTTTTTCAATTCCAGCGGATGCACGATCGTTAAGCGATAGACGCCGCTCTCGATCGGGCCGGCAATCACCCGATATTCCAGGTCCTCCCGGCAGTTCTTGAGCGACGTCTCCAACGTGCCGGCCAACCGGGCATCCGCGTCGGTCTCGTCCGACTCCTGCGGACCGAGGGAAACGGCGGTCCAGGGATCCTTGCCCTTCGCCTTCCGATAGAGCAGTTCCGCCTTCTCGACGGGCCGGCCCGAGATGATCGCCTGGATCGCCACGTCGTTGCCGGTGTTAACGGTCCGGTCGCCGGGCTTAACTTCGAGCTTCGAATACTGGGCCGGGACGAGGAATAGCCGCAGCGACGCGATCCAAGCCCCCGACTGGAACAGGAACAAGGCCAGGAAGAAGACGACCAACCCCGCGGCGGCGGCCGTCGGCAGGCGAAGCCGGCGCCACGGAACGACCTCTTCGAAATCCAGGCGGTCGGTCTGTTGTTGCGTCTCCGTCGTGAGGGCCTTGACCATCGAGGGCCAGGCCGGCATGGTCGTCGGCGTCGGCTCGGCGTACTCCACGGTCGTGCAGACCCGCTGGCCGAGCTGGGGAAAGGCCGTTTCGATCTCCAGGGCCGTCTCCTGACGGCTTACGGTGCCTCGGGGCCGAAGCAGCCGCCGAAAAAGGAAGGCAATCGCAATCACGCCCAGTCCAATCCAAATCGCCTGGCGGAATCCCTGGCTGAAAATCCACGTGTAATCGGCCAGCGCCAACAGTCCTCCCAGGACCAGGATGGCCAAGAGCATCCGGACCGCCGCGCGGGCGCGGAGGAACCGCCGCCAATTCCGCCGCGCCGTTTCCACGCGATCGATCAACTCCGCAGACATTGGCGGCTCCGCGGCAGGCGCGGGAATCGGAGCAGGCGGCGGCAACGTCGATTGGCTCATGGGATATCTCCCGCTTGTTCAAGTTGCACTCAATAGCCGGCGGCTAACAGCCGCCGCGGGGTATTCGCATATCTCTCGGCGGCTGTTAGCCGCCGGCTAGTGGATGCTTCCATAGTGATCTGTTCTTCAATAAACGTCATTCACGCATGGGTCCGATTGGCCACAAACGTCTCGATTGTCAGGACGGCCAGCAGGAACCAAATGACGGAGGTCCACAGCTCGTTGGGCCGCTGCGCCCCCGGGGGGAGCACGGCCGCCAGGTTCTTCTCCGGCGCTTCGGCGATCTTCGCCCGGGCCAGTTGGAACTCGTCGCGGAACTGCTTCTGCGAATAGCGCTCGATCCGTGATTCGGCCGGCTCGACGTTCCGCACGAAAACTCGATCCTTCCGGCACGTGATCCCCGGCGGGTTGTCGCCGCCGGGGCCGGTCGGCGCCGCACGGACGCGCTGCTCCTCCGGCAGCCGGCCGGTCAGGTATCCCACGAACCGGTGCACCAGCGGCACGAAGAGCCGGGCCTGCGGCCAGTCGCTCCAGTCCCGGTCGACCGCCGTGGCGAACATCAGGACGGCGCCGCGGCCCAGCCGGGTTTCCACCAGCAGCGGATCGCCGCCACCCGCCGTCGCCAGGACTTTGGCACCCGCCGCGGGCGTCAGCCGGGTGATCTTCCGGAACACCAGCCGGCGGAGATCGCCCTGTTGCGGATCGCTTAGCGGCAAAAAGATCGGATGGTCCTTCTCCCAGGTCCGGAAGCGGTACACCCCGGCGCGGCGCATCCCCGTAACCGCGGCGGGCAGCAGCCCGGCCCGGCCCAGCGGCGCGGAGGATTCCGGCTCGACCTGCCCGCCCGTGAAGATCAACAGCCGCCCGCCCCAGGACACGTACTGCCGCAGCCGGGCAACGTCGGCTACGTCCAGCTTGGCCACGTTGCAGAGGACCACCGCCTGGTAGGTTTCCAGTTCCGGCAGGTTCGTCCGCCCGTCGCGGACCAGGTGGACCGGCTCGAAGGGCGTGGGCGAGCGGCCTTTGCCGGGCAGGGCCAGCCGCAGGGCCATTTCCAGGTAATAGGTCTCGTCGCTAAAGACCGAGCTGCCCGGCTCGCCGTCGACCAGCAGGATCCGGTCGGGAGGGCGGGCCTCGAAGGCCAGCCAGCGGCGGTCGTCGCCGGGCAGTCCGTCGTCGGCGTCCACTTCCACGTATCCTTGATACAGGCCCGACCGGTCGATCGGCAGGGTAAAGCGGACCTGCTCGTAGGAGCCGGCCTCGATCGAGACCGTCTGCGTCTGCTCGATCGGCCTCGGCCCGCCGCTATCCAGCCGGAGCCGCACCCGGACGTTGTGGACGGCCAGCGCCCCGGCGTTCGACACGTGGGCGGTCACTTCCGTCGGCTCCCGGCCGCGGATCGTGGTCTGGGCCGTCTCGACCTTATCGACGGCGAGGTTGCCCATCAGCGGTTTGCCCAACTCGATCACCTCAATCTCCGCGTCCTCGGGAAATCCCTTGCACGGCGTGCCGTGCTGCCCGGTCCGCTGGAGGTCGGTCAACAGGTAGGCCTTCCGCTGCGGCCGGGCGGACGTGGTGAAGAGGTCCCTGGCCCAACAGAGGGCCTGGCCGAAGTCGGTCCCGGCGTAGCCGGGCTGCCGCTTCCAATCGACGGAATTCGGGGATAATTGGGATTTCTTCGTAGCCTGGGGACTGTCCCGATTTTCGCGCAGCGAAAATGGGGCTGTCCCCTTTGAATCCGGGATATTACTATTCCCCGACCAGACCCGGTCGTCGAAGTACGCCAGATGCACGGTCGTGCCTTCCGGCAGGTCGCGGAGGATTTTTTCCGCCGCCCGTTGGGCGCAGGCGAACAGCGTCCGGCCCGAGTGGAGCGTCGCCATGCTGGCCGACTGGTCGATCAGCAACACGACCTCGCGGTCGCGTCCCAGGCCGCCGGGGGCGGAAAGATAGGGCCGGGCGAAGAGCAGGGCTAGAAGCAGCAGCGCCGCCGTCCGCAGCGTCAGCAGCATCCAGTGGCGGATCTTCCGCCGCCGCGTGGTCTGCTGGAGCACCCGCTTCAGGAACCGCAGCGTTCCGATCACCGCCGGCTTGGCCCGGGGCTTCATCAGCAGGTGGATCAAGACGGGCACCGCCGCCGCCGCCGCGGCCGCCAGAAAACCGGCTTGGATCAGGCTAATCCCCAGCATGGTTTGCTTTAAAAATGCTCGGCCCGGCGGGCCAGAAAATTGTGCAGCGCACCGACCAACGGCTCGTCGGTCGTCATCACGACGCGGTCCAGTTCGCGGGTCAGGCAGCCGTGGTCCAGCTCCTCTAGCCACTCGTTGACGACGGCCTGGTACGCGGGCCGGATCTCGTCGGCCTGGGTCACCAGTTCGCCGCCGGTCTCCAGGTCGCGGAAGCGGACGGAGCCGCCGACGGGCAGGCGGCGTTCGAGCGGATCGAGGATCTGAAAAATCAGCACGTCGTGCCCGCGGAACCGGAAATGGTCCAACGCGGAGAACAGCTCCTCGACGTCGAAAAACAAATCGCTGACCAAGACCACCAGTCCCCGCCGGGGCATCAACTCGGCCGCCTCGTGGAGCGCCCGGGCCGACTCGCCGTGGGGCCGCGGCCGGACCTGGACCAGGGTGTTCAGGATCGCATTGAGCTGGTGCGACTTCGCCCGGGGCGGAAGGTGTTCCAGCACGGCGCCGGAGAACAGGGTCAGGCCCACGGCGTCGTGCTGCATCAGCGCCAGGTGGGCCACCGCCGCGGCCAGGCACGCGGCGTAGCGCTGCTTGCTTACGCCCGCCGAAGCGGTCGTCATCGAGCCGCTCCAGTCGACCAACAGGTGCATGTCGAGGTTCGTCTCGGCGTCGTACTGCTTGACGTACAGCCGGTCCTGCCGCCCGAAGAGCTTCCAGTTCAGGTGCCGCAGATCGTCGCCCTTGAGATACTCGCGGTGGGAGGCGAACTCTAGCGAAAAGCCGACGTACGGACTGCGGTGCAGCCCGTGCAAAAATCCCTCGACCACCGTCCGCGCAATCAGGTTCAGGTCCTCCAGCGAGCTGAAGAACTCGGGATCGACCAGTTGCCGGGCCGCGGTTTTAAGCAATTGACTTTGCATGGAAAGACAGACGTCTTTTTTCGTTGGTCGTTGGTCGTTGGTCGTCTGCGGCTCTCGACCGACGACCATCGACCGACGACCAACCAGCAGCTTACTTCACCACGACCGCCTTGACGGGCTTGACGGCCTTCTCGGGCACGTTTTGCACCAGGCGGGCGATCAGGGCGTCGGCGTCGACGTTTTCGGCCCGGGCGTGGAACGTCAGCACCAGGCGGTGCCGCAGGACGGGCAGGGCCACGGCCCGGACGTCGGCGAAATCGACGTGGAACCGCCCGCTTAGCACGGCCCGGGCCTTCCCGCCGAGAATCAGGTATTGCGTCGCCCGGGGACTCCCGCCGTAGCGGATGTACTTGTACACGCCGTCCTGTCCCGGCAGGTAGCCCGGCCGGGTCGCGCCGACCAGGGCAACCGCGTACTGCACCACCGGATCGGCCACCGGCACGCCGCGGACCAATTCCTGGAGTTGCAGGATCTCGCCGGCCGTCAGGACCGGCTGGACCTCGGCCTGCACGTTGGTGGTGGTGCTGGCCACGATGGCGGCCTCTTCCTCGGGCGTCGGATAGCCCACCGGCACGTTGAACATGAATCGGTCGAGCTGCGCCTCGGGCAGCGGGTACGTCCCCTCCTGCTCGATCGGATTCTGCGTGGCGACCACGAAGAACGGCGGTGCGAGTTGATACGTCTGCCGGCCGGCCGAGACCTCCAGTTCCTGCATCGCTTGCAACAACGCCGATTGCGTCTTCGGCGGGGCCCGGTTGATCTCGTCGGCCAGGAGGAAGTTCGTAAACAGCGGTCCCTGCAGGAACGACAGCTTCCGCCGGCCCGTCTGCGGGTCCTCCTCGATGATGTCGGTCCCCGTAATGTCGGCGGGCATCAGGTCGGGCGTGAACTGGATCCGGTGGAACTCCATCTTCAGCGCCCGGGCGATGGTCCGCGCCATCAGCGTCTTGCCCAGCCCCGGCACGCCGAGCATCAGGACGTGGCCCCGGCACAGCAGGCCGATCAGCAGGGCGTCGAGCACCTTGTCCTGACCGACGACCACCTTGGCCAGTTCCGCGCGGAGCTTGTCCCGGGCCGCCTTCAGCCGGGCCACCGCCGCGGCGGCGTCCCGATCCGTGGTCACGCTGTAATCATTCGGTTTTTCCATGAGTTGCCTCAAAAGTGCGTCCAGGAGGACAGGCATTCTTGCCTGTCTCCTCCAGCCAGACAAGAATGTCTGGCCTCCTGTTGAGTCTGGTTTATTTTTTTACAGAATCCTTGAAGATTGGTTCGGAAGGTTTTTCCGCCGCCGGCGGCGGTGGGGGATAGGGTAAAATCGTTTGAAAGGCCAGCACGCCGTCCGGCGGGGGACTCGCGTTATCCTTAGACACGGCCAAGGGCCGCTCCGTTCCCACCAGGTCGCCGTTGTCGTCCAGTTGCGCATGCTCCGTAGGAACCCGATTGTCGGCCGCATAGCGGTTCTGCACCTCGGCGATGACCAGATAATAAATCTCCAGCACCGAGACCTTGCCGTCCTTCGTTAGATCCAGCGCCTGTGGGCGGCGCTGCGCGACGTCGGCCAGGGCGTAGGGGAACTCCGTCTCGTTATCTTCTTTTTTCGACCGGGTGGCGGCAATCACGATCCGACCCTTGGCCGACAGCGGCGGCAAAAACCGCCCCGACTCCGCGCCGGTTAGCCAAAAGACCTGCCGGCGGCAGCGGATTCCGGCAAACAGTTTGCCCAACCGGTCCTCGCGGAGATCCGGCCCGGGAAGATGGAATCGGGCGTGCTCCCCGTCGAAGTTCGCGTGCCCGAGGAAAAAGACCCACAGTCGATCCTCCGGCCGGAGCGTCTGCTTCAGCCGGGCAGCCTCTTTTTCGACCGCCTCGCGGGTGGCGGCCCCCTGCGCAAGTCCCTGCGGCCCCCCGCGGCCGAAAAGCACCCGGACCTCGGCCGGCGCAAAACCCAACGGACCCGTCAGCCATTTGCGCCATTGCTCCACGGCCTCGGCAAAGAGTTTTTCGTGTTCCTCGTCGCCCGGCAGCCCCGCCACGATCAGGGCCTGCCCTTTCATTGGGGACTGTCCCGATTTTGGTGCAACCAAAATGGGGCTGTCCCCTTGTTGCGTCTCCTCGCCCCCGACTGCCGCCGTCAATCCCATGACGGCAATCCCCAGCAGCGCGCGCCGGCAATATCGGACCATCGCGGGAACCGCTGCCCAATCCAATTGATTCATCATTGCGGGATCCTTTTCACCCCCGGCGACGCGCCGGGAGTTCGCAGCGACCACGCCCGAGATTCGACGGCGACTCTATAGTACTTAGTTTCTGTTGCGGAAAGTGAAATGGGATATTTTCAGGATTAGGGCTTGGCAAGAAAAAGACGCATCTTTATCTTCTTGGAG